>JAZRRK010000028.1:0-1737 GCA_045650705.1 Clostridia bacterium | reverse complement strand
TCCAAATGTTTTATCTTCCTCGTATTTCGATTCTGTTTGCTCTCCTGCTGATTTTGCTGTATTAAATAGATTACTGTTTATTACTATTTGTATACTTACTCCTACTAGTATTAACATTACTATTATTGTGATTATTAATGCTATTAAGGTTATTCCTCTTTTTTCTCTTAAACTCCTTTTTCTGCATATATTTTGTTTCTGCATTTGTATTCCTCCTACTATATTTTATCCTTAAAATTAATTTATAAATTTTGCCTTTGTTAATTCCGTTCTTTTTTTTTATATATACATTTTATTAAAACTTGTTTTCTTTGTCAATACATTTTATGGATTTTTTTGACTATCTTGTTGCGCTTCGATCCACATTTATTTCAATAGCTGTAGGGTTTACCATTAGTCGTCCTCATCAAAAGTATAATTAATTATTGCTAAGGTAATCTATGAAGAAAAGGACGTGCTAATAGCACGCCTCCTACATTTTTAAAATTCTGCTGTCATATCGCTTGGTTGTATTTGTGTTTGTACAGTTATAGTGTTTTTGCCTTCTAGTGTTCTAATTGTTGGTAAATTTACATTTGTTATTTCTGGTGTTGTTAATTGATAACATATTTCCATTGGTGTAGTATCTAACAAATCTTGTAGTATTTGCAAAGTGCATGATGTATCCAAGCATAAATTAAAATTTGAAGCTCCCGCATAGACATTATTTAATCTTGCATAAGTGGTAGCTACTTGCTTCACATATGAGCAAAGAATTTCTCCATATGCTTTTATATTTGGAAGATATTTTCCTTTTGGAAACACAAATTGAGTGTATTCGCTAGTAGAAGCTTTTATACTAAAATCTGTTGAATCTTTTAAAACAAATCCAATGTTTCTAACTACTTGTTGATTTTCAAAATCTATATAATCAGCATGCTCCCCTATCTTTCTTAATGGTTCATCTAAGTATATATTTGTCGTTACATTTTCGCCTGTTTCATTTGTTGCTGTTACTGGTATTTTATATTTTCCATATGGCTCATAGTCCGGTATTGTCTCAGCAGTATAATTACCTTCTACTATCATAAATTCGCCCAATACATCATTGATTAAACTACTTAAATTAGACTGGGTTTTCCCCCCTAAAGTGTTTGAAACATACCAGTTAATATATGCTGATTCTCCTTCTTCAATTGTAAATGTATATATATTTTTTTGTATAACATACGTACCACCAATCAGGTCGCCGAACAAATTAGTCGAACTTCCCGCATTCCTTCCAAGTAGCAAAATATGTTCATACTCAGTTAAATTTGTAGAAAAAGTATATGTATATGTGCCAGGTTCTAAATCAAGTTCATAATATGCATAAGTGCCTGTTGTATCCCAGTTAGATATATCTGAAAATTCAGTTAAATTCAATAAATTTTTAGTTTTATCTCCCACACTTTGTATTTCAACAGGTGTACTTGGTGATGGTGTTCCGTTTTGCACGCTATTTCCATATATTTTATAATCTTTTAATCCGTTACCATCTGATTGCCCAACTAACCTAATTTCACCCATATAATCATTTAAATTTGAATAGTCTTTTCCATTTATTGTTATTTTGTTTCCAAATGTTTTATCTTCCTCGTATTTCGATTCTGTTTGCTCTCCTGCTGATTTTGCTGTATTAAATAGATTACTGTTTATTACTATTTGTATACTTACTCCTACTAGTATTAACATTACTATTATTGTGATTATTAATGC
>JAZRRK010000027.1:0-19142 GCA_045650705.1 Clostridia bacterium | reverse complement strand
ATAATACTTTAAAATATATTTTTTCTAATTCTATTATATCTACTTTAAATATATTTTTTACTATATTGTAATTTTCTTTTATGTTTTTACTAAAAATTGTCATACTTCTTTGTCTACAAGCTTTAGTTATTATTTCCATTTGAATTTTGTCTAAATCTATTATATCTTTAACTTGTTTATTTTCGTCTACATATATTAAGCCATAATATCTAATTATATATATTAAACTTAGTATACTTTCTTTTTCCTCTGCAACATTAATTTGTATACTTATCGCCTTTGCTACTAACTCTAAAAATTCTTCTATTTTTGTATTATATATCTTTTTATCATTTTTTTGCAAATTTAGTTCTTTGATTAAATTTAATTTATTGCTTAATTCTGTTTTTGCTTTTATAAAGTTTAATGGCTCCATCTTTTTATTAAATGCATTTAAATCTTTTATTAGCTTTTCTCTTTCTGATTGTAAGATATCTACTAAATCACTTAAACTAAATATTCTATTATTCATATCTAAAAGTTCATTTCTTGCTATAAACTCTTTCTTTAATAGTTTATCATCATTTATTATTTTATCTATATTTTTTATCTCTGAGTTTACTTTTTTCTTACTATCAGCAAGTTTTTTTAGATATTGTTCTTTATCATCTATTTCATCATATTCTTTTTGTAATTCTTTTTCTATTTCTATTAATCTTTGTAGCTCTTCTTTACTTTGATTAATATAATTTATTATGGCTATTTGATTTATATTTTTATATAGTTGTTCTCCAAGTTCTGTTTTATATTTTATCTCTAACTTTTCTAATAGTTTTGCAATATAATCTTGATTATTAGTATCTTCTTGCCATTTTATTAAAAAATTATTTTCTACTAAAATTTTTAATGCTTGATACAGTAAATTAGCTGTTAAATTTTCTATCTCCCCTGGTATTATATTCCAAGACCAACCATCAAAATCTCTTATTATTTCACTACTTGTAATGCTATATGCCTGATTTAGAGTGTTCTCTATTGATGGTTTTATTATTTGGTATTCATCTGATGCTTTAAATTTTTCATTTTTCAACTGATATATTTCATATAGCATTTTTTTATCATTAAGATATGTTACTATCTTTTTTTCTTTCTTTATGCTAGTACTCTTTTTTTCTCTTACAATTTCAATTGTATCACATTCTTGTTCTATGATTCTTAAAATTTCTTCTAATATTTCTTTTTTGTTTTTGGTGTGTACATTTACTCTATGATAATCAGTATATGCATTTTCAATTTTATACAGCATACTTAGTAGCAGATTTTTTGTATTCTCAGAAAAAGTTTTTTTAGTTAAAATATTTTCTAATTGATTATTATAATCTTTTATATTAAATTTAGAAATAAATTTATCTTTTTCCAATTCTTAATCTCCTATTCTTTTGTAGTATGTCCATTTTTCTTAGAAGTTAATAAAATAATTTTACTCGTTTATTCTATCCCATACTATTTTTTTTGTCAATACAAATTTTATTGATTACAAAAAAAATAGCTCTTATGAGCTATTTTATATAAATATTCCTATTATCATTGCTACTAAGTATTCCATTCCTGTTAATATCCATAATGATATATATGATATTACATTTGTGCTAAATACTAGTACAAATAATATTATTGTAAGTAAAAATTGATTATTCATTATCCATTCTTTGGCTCTATATGGTAAAAAGTGATTTAATACTTTTGAACCATCTAGTGGATATACTGGTATTAAATTAAATACTCCTAAACTTATGTTTATAAGTACTATTGATGATATTATAGTTTGTAGTACTATCAATGTCTTTGTTACTGTGCCTACTGTTAAGCCTATTACCATGTATACTATTACAAATATAAACGCAATTATAAAATTCATTAGAGGTCCTGCTGCTGAAACAATTGCCTCTGCTTTTGATAATGAATATTTTCCACTAAAATTCCTTGAATTAATTTGTACTGGTTTTCCCCATCCAAATCCTAATAAAGCTAAACATATTATTCCTATTGGATCTATATGGCTCATTGGATTTAAATTTAATCTACCTTGTAATCTTGGTGTATCATCACCTAATTTTGTAGCTGCCCATGCGTGTGCAAATTCATGAAATGTCATTGCTACTATTACTCCTGGCAAAGAGTATATAAGACCTTCTATTGTTCTTCCTCCACTTAGAAGATTCATTAGGACCATTGCCCCTATTAATATATACAGTGTTCTTTTATCAAAACTAAACATAATTTCATCCTTTCGTTAATTGTTTGGTTTCATAGACCAATTCTGTCAATTTCTACACCTCTTGATTTATAAGTGTTTCGTGTCTTTTATTATACTTTTTGAATGCAATTTGAATGCTACCAGATTGTTTTCATTAACAGTTATTATAACATATATATTTTTATAATTCTATTTCACTATCTATCTGTTTATCTAATTCATATAATTCTTGAAAAACACTTCCATTTATTTCATTTTTACTTCTTACAACTGGTATACTTAAATGCATAAAACTATCTACTTCTCCTGGATAACTTTTTATACTACCCATTGGATAATGTTGTAACAATCTTCTAAAAGTTAGAAATAATCTTTCTGTTTTTATTTCACTTATTAAATCTTCTTTTCCAAAACTTCTTTCAAAATAATATTTTTCTCTTTTATATTGTTCTGGATATTTTGTTATTTTATCTTCAGTCCAATACTCTTCAAATTCTGATAATATTTTTTTATTTCTTTTTGTATGATATTCATAATCAAGAACATATAAGCTTGGAACCTCTATTTCAGTAATACCTTCTCTGTGTAATAAGTTAACAAATATGCTTAATGCTAATAAATTTTTAGGTTCGACCTGATAGGTATCTTCATCTGCTATTCCTTCATTTACCTTATATTTTTTTCTATCCATTTTTTTATCTAGTTCGCTTTTGTTATAACTATCACTTTTATCTTGAATTGAACCTATAGAGCATATTTTTTTACCATCTTTTTCATAAATTCCATACCTAATCACAGGAAACTCATAATGTGGTCTATTAAACAATTCTTTATTATTGTAATAATTTTTATCATAAACTTTAATTTCAATTTCACTTGAATTCTCATCCCAAGTTCTTGCTATACTATTTTTCACACAAAGTATATTGTTATCCAAAAATTCTATTTTTCCTAAACAAGTTTCTTCGTTATACTTTCCAAATGTACTATCATTTATCATATCTACTTGTTTTCTCAAAAATTCTTCTGGATTATTAAAATCATTTGGTGTAGCTCTTAGCCAAATTTGCTCAAAGAAATTATTTTTTTCATATCTAGTAAATGCGGACATTCCTGTTCTTGAAAAATATAATTCGATTTGTTTTTCATAAAGCTGTCTTAAAAGTTCAAAGAACTGTTTGTAATCATTTATTATCATAACGGGAGTTTCGGCATTCCCATCACTTTTTTGTTTTATTGCTTGTATTATTTTTTGTGATTTTTCTTTATAAAAATCGTATTTGTCTGAATAAGTTTTTAAAACATTTTCTATGAATTCTATAGCATCTTTTTCTCTAAATTCAAATTTAAAGTTCGGCAAATCTTCACTAAACAATAATTTATACAGTGTCTCTGTTATGAATTCTCTTGTTACATTTTCGAAAGTTGGCATCCAACTTTCCGCCACCGTTCCTTTATATGCTTCCATACTCACTCCTATTTTATTATATGTAATTTGTATTTTTATTTACTAAATGAATGCAATTTGAATGCTACCAACAAAATTTTATTAAAATTTATTAACTTTTTGTATATCTATCAAATTATCTAATAATGTCTCATTCGTTTCTATTTGAGCGCTTTACAAGCTTTTATGCTTTGCTAGAATTCATAAAATGTTCTCACGCAAGTGGTTTCATTGACACAATCACATATTTTCTGTAGTCCAGATATTTGTTGCGTTTTAATCATTTTATTTTATAAAATTACAGCTATTTTACAGCTACGCGATTGCGTTTATTAAAACTTATTAATTTTTTATTAAAATAATTTATCTTTCTACATCCGGTTCCTTGTCTGATAATTTAAACTTACCTAATAAATCTAAAACCGTCATATAGTCATTTGCAATATTATAACTTTCTCTTACATTTGGGTTTGTAAAATTTTTTTGATATATTTTATTAAGCATCTGCAACATTTCATCAAAAAAACCTGTTTCACTATACACAATTATTGGTTTATCAAACTCTTTGCTTCTTTTCATTTCTATAGCAGATATCAATTCATATATTGTGCCAACTCCCCCCGGTAAAAATAGTAATATATCAGAATTATTAACAAGAGCTTCAGTTCTATCATTAACACTTTTTGTTAAGATTTCAGTATCACATTCTAAATCTTTAAAATCATCTTTGTATATTTCAGGTGCAATTCCAGTAACATTTCTATTGTGCCTTTTTGCATTTTTATATGCAATGCCCATTATTCCATTATTCATTGCACCAAAGACTAAATCGTTATCTCTTTTAAATATTTGCTCTAATAATCTGTCTGAACTTTCTATATATTTTCTATCTATATTATCTGATGACGAACAACATACAGCAATTTTCATTAAATAGCCTCCGTTCAAATTTTAATAATTCATATTATATCACATTTATATCTTTGTTTATTTATTCTTCAGAATTTTTTTCAACAATATCTGATATCTCTTTTAATTTGTTTTCTAATAATTTTTTATCAATTAATTTTAATGTATATTCAGATACCATAGTTGGAGATAAACTTCTGCTCATTGCATATTCTACAACTTTTTCATCCTTGCTTGAACATAGAATAACACCAACACTTGGATTCTCTTTTTCCTTCTTTTCTTGTCTATCTAGTGCTTCTAAATAAAAATCCATTTTTGAAATATATTCTGGTCTAAATTTGCCTATTTTAAGTTCGAATGCTACTAAACAGCTTAATGCTCTGTTATAAAATAACAAATCAATATAAAAGTCTTCCATTCCAACTTGAACTCTATATTCTTCACCTATATACGTAAAGTCCTTACCTATTTCTAATATAAAGCTTTTCATATTGGATATAATTGCTTTCTTTAGGTCTTTTTCAGAATATTCATTTGGTAAATCTAGAAATTCCAAACTATATGTGTCCAATATTTTTGTATTTGGATAATCTTCTTCTCCTTCTACGGTTAATAAACTCTGATTTGCTTTTCCATCTGATAGCATATATCTTTGATAATATCCACTATTTATCTGTCTATCTAATTCTCTTTTTGAATAATTATTTTTAATGCACATTCTTAAATAAAATTCTTTTTCTTCAATCGATTTTGTTGAACTTAATATCAGTAAATTATTTGTCCAACTTAATTGTGTCACCAGTGGTGACACAATTGGAAAATCTTTATATGTCTCATAAAATTGTTTCATTCTATAAATGCCACGCTTATTGAACCCTTTTAAAGTTGGATATTCCCTCTTCATGAATTCTTCTAGCTTATCTACAATTTTATCTCCCCAACTAGAATCATTTACTTTTTCACTTATATATTTTCCAAAATCCCAATACAAAGAAATTAGCTCTTCGTTTACTTTTCTATATGCATTATTTTTCCTGTATTCTATCATTTTAGATATTTCAGTAAAAGTCAATTCTAAATCTTTCAATATATTTTCCTTTCATTTCAATTAAAATTTGTATAGCAACCAGTACAGCTACCAGCTTTACTTTTGATAAAATTCATTAATTTTCATCATTTTAAATCATCTTCAAGAATTTGCTGTATCCGTTTATTCATAAAGCTTTCAAGCCTTAAATAGCTATTAGCATTTATTAAGCGCTATTAAGATAAAGGTTTCATTGTTGGGAATAATAGAACATCCCTAATTGATGCGCTATCTGTTAATAGCATTATTAATCTATCTATTCCTATTCCTAATCCTCCTGTTGGTGGCATTCCATACTCTAGTGATTGAACGAAATCTTCATCCATATCGTTAGCTTCTTCGTTTCCACTATTTTTTTGTCTTACTTGATCTAAAAATCTTTCATATTGGTCTATTGGGTCATTTAATTCTGAGTACGCATTTCCGTATTCACGTCCACCGATAAATACCTCAAATCTTTCTACTAATCTTGGGTCTGATGGTTTTCTCTTTGTTAATGGTGATACTTCTACTGGGTAATCAATTATAAATGTTGGTTGTACTAATGTTTCTTCTACTTTTTCTTCAAATACTAAATTTATAACTTCTCCTCTTACTAATGTTCCTTCTACTGCAACTCCTATGTTTCTTGCTGCTTCTGATGCTTCTTCATCAGTATTTAATGTATTAAAGTCTACTCCTGTTACTTCTTTTATAGCATCTATCATAGGAATTCTCTTCCATCCTGGTGTTAAGTCTATTGGTGTTCCTTGGTATGTTATTTTTGTTGTTCCTAATACATTTTGTGCAACTGTTGAAATTATTTCTTCTGTTATATCCATCATGTCATTGTAGTCCTCATACGCTGAATATAATTCTATACTTGTAAACTCTGGATTGTGTTTTACTGATATTCCTTCATTTCTGAATAATCTTCCCATTTCATATACTTTATCAAATCCACCAACTATTAATCTTTTCAAATATAGTTCTGGTGCAATTCTTAAATACATGTCCATATCTAATGTATTATGATGTGTTATAAATGGTCTTGCAGTAGCTCCTCCTGCTATTGTATTTAATATTGGAGTTTCTACTTCTACATATCCCTTATCATCTAATATTCTTTTTATTTCTTTTATTATTTTATTTCTCTTTAAAAATGTATCTTTTACTTCTGGATTCATTATTAAGTCTACATATCTTTGTCTGTATCTTAATTCTGTATCTTTTAATCCATGGAATTTTTCTGGTAATGGCCTTAAAGATTTTGTAAGTAATACAACCTTTTTAGCGTGCACAGAAATTTCTTCTGTTCTTGTTTTAAATACAAAACCTGTAATACCTATAATATCTCCTATATCATAAGTTTTAAATTCGCTATAGTTTTCTTCCCCTAAGTCATTTATACTTACATAACTTTGAATTCTACCTTGCATATCTTGAATATGGCAGAATGATGCTTTTCCCATTATTCTTTTTGCCACTATTCTTCCTGCTATATTTACATCTTTTCCTTCTAATTCTTCATAATTATTTTTTACATCTTCACTTGTATGTGTTCTATCATATTTTGTAATTTCAAATGGATTTTTCCCTTGATTTTTTAATTCTTCTAATTTCTCTTTTCTTACTTTAATTAAATGATTTTCGTCTAATATTTCTTCCATAACGATTCTCCTCCTTAAACTTCATAATATTATATAACAAAATCTAGAATTTGTAAATAGTTAATTTTATAAAGAAAATGATTGTAAAAATTTGCAATCTTAATTAATTATATGGAAAAATAATATAAATTGAAAATGAGGTCGACCCTTGAGTAGCCGGAGGCGTGCAATTATTGTTTCAATACTAGTTATCGTAATATTTTATTAGAAAATAGTAGTTAATGAACCGCGGCTGGAGACCGGAATTAAAATTTATAGTATTTTTTCATATAACAATTACACAAATTTAACATGTTTTTTTGTTTTTTCCTTTACAAATTTATTCTTTTAATATACAATAGGTATGGAGGTTTTTATGCTTAAATTTATTTCAAATAACGAAGATGAAACTAAGTCTATTGGCTATGATTTAGCCTCTAAATTAAATATCGGTGATGTAGTTGTTTTATCTCGGCGATTTAGGTAGTGGTAAAACTAAATTTACAGAAGGTTTTCTTTCTTATTTTGGCTTAGAAAATGAGATTTCTAGCCCTACTTTCACTATTGTTAATGAATATTCTAAAAATGATATCAATATTTATCATTTTGATGTTTATAGATTAGAAGATATTGATGAATTCTATGCTATTGGAGGAACTGAATACTTTGATACAGGAATTTGTATAATAGAATGGGGAGAATTAATTGAACCTATTCTATCAAAATATATAAAAATAAATATTTCAAAAGATGATTCAGATTTAGAAAAAAGATATATTACAATAGATTACAAAAATAATTAGTTTAATTATACCAGGAGGATTTTAATGAAAATTTTAGCTGTTTCAACTTCAAGTAATAACTGCTCTGTAGCTTTACTTGAAGATGATAACATTATAAAAGAATTGAATATTTGTAACGAGAAAACTCACTCTGAAAAATTTATGCCTCTTATTGATGAGCTTCTTTCAGAAACAAAAACAACCCTTTCAGATATTAATTTAATTGCTGTTGATAACGGTCCTGGCTCTTTTACTGGAATTAGAATTGGAATTGCAACTATTAAGGCTATTGCAGAATTTAGAAATATTCCAATTGTTGCTTGCTCTTCATTAGAAGCATTAGCATACAATGTTAAAGATGCTGATTTTATTTGTTCTATTATAGATGCAAGAAACAATCAAGTTTATGCTGGAATTTTTGATAAAAATTATAATCTAATCTCAGACTATTTTGCTGATGATTTTAATAATTTAATTCCAACATTTGAAAAATATCCTAATATTGTTTTTGTTGGAAATGGTTCATATTTGTTAAATGTTTCTTACAATTATGGAGATACTATACATAGTGGAAACATTGGGATTTGTGGATATAAAAAATATTTAAATGGCTTATCTATAGATGCTGATAATTTATCTGTTATGTATTTACGTCCTTCTCAAGCAGAAAGGTTAAAGAAAAATGGATAATATACAAATATATAATATGAATTTAGATGACTTTTATGAAATTGAACCTATATATAATAATAAATTTGATAATTTTTGGAAGCCTAGTATATTAAAAGCTGAACTTGAAAATGTAAATGCTAAATATATAGTTTCTAGGTTAGATAATATGATTGTTGGTTTTGCTGGTATTTGGTTTTCTGTTGATGATGCTCACATTACTAATATTGTAGTTCATAGAGATTTTAGACATATTGGTATTGGTAGTAAACTTCTTGAAAAACTAATTGAACTTGCAAAACAAAATAATAAAGCTTCTCTTACACTTGAAGTAAATACAAAAAATAAATATGCCCAAGAGCTTTATCTAAAATATAATTTTAAAAATTTGGGCATAAGGAAAAAATATTATGATGGTATCGAAGATGCTTACATAATGACACTTTATTTTTAATAATTGGAGGAATACAAATGAAAAGAAATGAATTAACTTACAAAGATTTAAAGAACTATTGTAACCCTAATGTCTTTAATTTTGAAACTACAGATGAACTTGATAACACTGATTTAATTTATGGTCAAGAAAGAGGTATAGCTGCACTACAGTTTGGATTAAGCATAAATACAAAAGGATATAACTTATATCTTGAAGGTCCTGCTGGTGTAGGTAAAACAATGTATTCAAAGCAATATATATCTGATATTGCAGTAAAACAAAAAACACCAAACGATTGGTGCTATATTTATAATTTTGATAATCCTAATGAGCCTATTGCAATTTCTCTTCCTGCTGGAGAAGGAAAAGTATTTTCTCAAAATATGGATTCACTTGTTGAAGATGTAAAAAAATATTTAAAAAGAACTTTTAACAATGAAGATTTTGAAAAAGAAAAAAAATTAATTAAACAAAAATACGAAACAAAACGTGAGAAATTATTAGATAATTTAAATAAAGAAACTTTAAAAAATGACTTTCAAGTTAAAGCTGCCCCTAATGGAATCTATATGCTTCCTGTATATGAAGGTAAACCCCTTGAAGAAGAAGAATTTGAAAAATTAGATGAAAATATAAAACAATCATATGAGGCTAAGTCTAATATCGTACAAGAACAAATTATGCAAGTTATTGGTCAGATAAAACTTATTGAAAAAGAATCTGAGCAAAAAATAGAAGAATGGCAATCTAATATCGCCTTACTTACAATAAATGCATACATTAACCCATTAAGAGCAATATACAAGAAGAACCATAAAATTATTAACTTTTTAGATAATGTAAAAAAAGATATTTTAAAAAATATCAATCTTTTTGTTACAGAAGATACTTGCACACCAACTACTCCTCAATCGCCTAAGCCAGAGGCTTTAAAACCTTGGTTAAATTATAGAGTTAATTTATTTATTGATAATAGTAATACTCAAGGTAGTCCTGTTATAATGGATTCAAATTATTCTTATCATAATTTATTTGGAAAATTAGAATATGAAAATCAATATGGTATGTTAAAAACAGATTATACTATGTTAAAACCTGGCGCTATACACAAGGCAAATGGCGGATATATTATTCTTCAAGCTCAAGATTTACTTACAAATCAAGTATGTTATGATGCTTTGAAAAAAGCATTATTAATAAAACAAGCAAATATTGAAAATAATATGGAGCAACGTTCTGCTATGGTTATGATTTCTTTAAAACCTGAGCCTATTCCTCTAAACTTAAAAGTTTTACTTATAGGTGATGCTAATATTTATCATACTTTACTTGCATTGGATCCAGATTTTAAGAAATTATTTAAAATAAAAGTAGAATTTGAAGAATCAGCTCCTAGAAATAATGATAACATCTTGAGATTAGCAAAATTTGTTCATAGCTATTGTGAGAAAGAAAATTGTCTTCCTTTAGATAGAGGTGCTATGGCTAAAGTTGTTGAATATACTTCTCGCCTATCTGATGATAAAGAAAAATTATCAACTCATTTCAATGAAATTGGTGAAATTGTTTCAGAAGCTTCTACTTGGGCAAAACTTTCTAGAAAAAAACTATTAACTGCAGATTATATCGATAAAGCTTTGAAAAAAAGAATTGAAAGAGTAAAAAAATACGACCAAAAATATACTGAATTGATAGAAGAAAATTCTCTTCTTATAGATACTGATGGATACAAAACTGGTGAAATAAATGGTTTAACTGTTATGACAATTGGAGATTACACATTTGGAAAACCTGCAAAAATTACTGCCAATACCTATATGGGCAAGACTGGTGTAGTTAATGTTGAACGCGAAGTAGAAATGTCTGGTTCAACACATTCAAAAGGTATACTTATATTAAGAGGATATCTTGGAGAAAAATTTGCTCAAGATTTCCCACTATCTTTAACTGCTAGCCTATGTTTTGAACAATTATATAATGGTGTGGATGGAGATAGTGCATCAAGTACAGAATGCTATGCTATTCTTTCTAGCTTATCTGGTATGCCAATCAATCAATCAATAGCAGTAACTGGTTCTGTTAATCAAAAAGGCCATATTCAACCTATTGGTGGTGTAAACGAAAAAATTGAAGGATTTTATAATGTATGTAAAAAACGTGGATTTAATAATGAACATGGTGTTATGATACCTATTCAAAATGTCCGTAACTTACATTTATCAGATGAAGTAATAGAAAGTGTAAAAGATGGTAAGTTCCATATATATGCAATTTCTACTATTGATGAAGGAATTGAAATCTTAACAGGTGTTCCTGCTGGAAAACTTAATAAAGAAGGTAAATTCCCTGCTGGTACGATTAATTATTTAGCTTATGAAAAATTAAGAAAATATTATGAAAATAGCAAGAAATTGTTAGATTTCTAAATTATCAAAAATTTCAAAGATTAAACTAAAAAGCCCCTTTAACAGACACGGGGACGGAGCTTTTGTCTATAGAGTTTGAGACTTTATACTAATATAAATCCCTATAACTCTATAGACAAAAGCTCCGTCCCTGTGTCTGCGCCTCTTGTTCTGCCTTTATTTCCTTGCTTTTCCATCTAATGTATCTAAATTGTCTATGCTTTTCCTGTTCCTAAAGCTACACATGATACAGCATCTTCTGCTATCATTACATTTATTCCAGTTTCTTCTTGTAGTAATTTGTCTAGTCCATCTACTAAACATCCTCCACCTGTCATATATATTCCTCTATCACTTATGTCTGCTGCTAATTCTGGAGGTGTTTTTTCTAATACTGAATGAACTGCATCAACTATTGCCATTGCTGGTTCTGCTAGTGCTTCTAGCATTTCGCTTGAATATATTGTTACCATTTTTGGTAATCCTGTAAGTAAATCTCTTCCCTTTACTTCCATTTGCATTTCTTGTATTTTTGGATATACGCATCCTATATTTACCTTTAAGTCTTCTGCTGTTCTTTCTCCTATCATCATATTATGTTTTCTTTTTATATATTTTATTATTGCTTCATCAAATTTATCTCCTGCTACTTTTATAGATGTACTTACTACTGAGCCTCCTAATGATATTACAGCTATATCCGCTGTACCACCACCTATATCTACTACCATATTTCCACAAGCTTTTGATATATCAATTCCTGCACCAATTGCTGCTGCTATTGGTTCTTCTATTAAGTATACTCTTCTTGCTCCTGCTTGTGTTGCTGCATCAATTACAGCTTTCTTTTCTACTTCTGTAACTTGTGAAGGAATACAAATCATTATTCTAGGAGAAAACATTGTTTTTCCACAAGCTCTTGTTATGAAATGTTTTAACATTTTCTCTGTAACTGTATAATTTGAAATTACTCCATCTTTTAATGGTCTAGTTGCTACTATATTACCTGGTGTTCTTCCTAACATTCTTCTTGCTTCTGCACCTACTGCTAATACATCTCCTGTTTGATTATTAACTGCTACAACAGATGGTTCTCTTAATACAACACCTTTTCCTTTTACGTAAGCAATTACTGTTGCAGTTCCTAAATCTATTCCTATATCTTGTACAAAACCAAACATCTTATCCTATCCCCTTTATACAAATGTTACAAATTTGTTACAATTATATTACAAATTTCACAAAATATCAACATATTATCTACAAAATCTATGATTTCCTATAACAACTGTTACAGGTCTTGACCAAATCCAGCTATTTGTTGCAGTATTTGGATTAAAATAATATATCGCACCATAAGTTGGATCCCAACCATTTAGGGCATCTTGTGCTGCTGAAATTGCTGTTTGATTTGGAGTTAAATTAATTTGTCCATCATTTACTACTGAAAATGCTCCACTTTGATAAATTACTCCTGCTACAGTATTTGGAAAAGCTGAGCTTTTCACCCTATTTAAAACAACTGCAGCTACTGCAACTTGTCCTGTATACGATTCTCCTCGTGCCTCAGCATATACTAAACGTGCTAATAAATTCAAATCAGAACTTGATGCTGTTCCCCCTGTATTATTACCACTTGATGTTATTCCCATTGCAGCTAATGTTTTTGGACCTGCTATCCCATCAACTGTTAAACCATTTTTAGATTGAAACCATTTTACTGCAGATAATGTTTGACTTCCATATATTCCATCAATATTACCATAATAATATCCCCATCTTTTAAGTTTTGTCTGAATTTGTCTTACTTCTTCTCCTCTTGAGCCATATTTAGATAAAGCTTCACTACTGTTTGTATCTGACCTAAAATATATATTGTAAAATATGAATGTTATTACAGATACTATAAGTAATATTATTGGTATAATCTTTCTTTTCATCATAAATAAACCACCTCTTGCTATTATTTACACAAAAGGTGGTTTTTATGCTTATATTTACGATTCAAAATTTTTTTCTTCTAATGTACCGTCTTCTTTGTTTATTAATATTGTTATTTTCTTTTCTGCTTCTTCTAAGATTTTGTTACATTCCTTTGATACTTTCATTCCTTCTTCAAATTTTGATATTGATTCTTCTAAATTTAGTTCTCCCTTTTCTAACTCTTGTACTATGTTTTCTAATTGTTCCATGCTTTTTTCAAAACTCATATTTTTCTCCCTTCTAATAACTTATCTCTTATTCTCTTACAAATGTCTCATCTTCTACATTAACTGTGTACCAAGCTAATGCATTTGTTGTATTCTTATCTCTTACACAAATTATGTATTCATTATTATTAGTCTTACCATCTTGTGCAAAGTATACTGTTTCATCATTACCCCAATCTTTTTTTACTATATAAATAGCCTTTTCTAAATCTGTTTTTGGTTCTTCTTCTTTCTCTTCTGTTTCTACATTATTATTTATTGTACTTTCTAAATCTATATTATTTTTTATTTCATTTTCTATTTTATTCTCTACTTTATTTTGTACAACATTATTCTCTAAACCTTGAGATGCTGTTTCTTTTTCTTTATCACTTTCTAAATTAAATCCAACAATAATTCCTACTGTTATAGCAATTATTGCAATTATCGTAAATATAATTATTTTCTTCATAATTTTCCCTCCTTCATTGTTAATTATTTAAGTCGTCCAGACATACGACCCCTATATTTTTAGCAATTTCTTTGAAGTACGGACGACCAATGGTCGCCCCTACATTTTTTGCGGGTCGTCGAATACTGCAACCTCTATAACCTTTGCTGTTATTTTTCCATCCGGAATTCTTACTGTTATATTATCATTTTCTTTAATTTGTTTTGTTGTCTTTAAAATTGTACCCTCATGTTCTGAAATAGAATATCCTCTTGCTAATGTTTTTAGCGGACTTAATGCATCTAATTTTAATATAGAATTTTGTGCTTTTATTTTATTATTTTTTAATATATTTTGCATAGCATCTTGAATTCTTTTTAATTTCATATCTACATTTAGATAATTTTCATTTATTTTCTTTAATGGATCTGTGAATACTCTTGATGCCATAGTTTTTTCATATCTTAATCTTAAAAATTCTACTTTCTTTTTTAATGCTTGCTTGTATCTAAGATTATATTCATTTATTTTCTTCTTTAATTCATATATATCTACTTGCGCTAATTCTGCTGCTGCAGACGGTGTAGGTGCTCTTAAATCTGCTACAAAATCTGCTATTGTAAAATCTGTCTCATGCCCTACTGCAGATATTATTGGTATTTCAGAATCATATATTGCCCTTGCAACTATTTCTTCATTAAATGGCCATAAGTCTTCTATTGAGCCACCACCTCTTGCCAAAATTATTACATCTGCAACTTTTTGCTCATTGATTAAGTTTATTGCATCTGCAATTTTAAATTCTGCACCTTTACCTTGTACAGGTATTGGATACAGTCTTATATAAACATTTGGATTTCTTCTTGTAGATACATTTATAATGTCCCTTATTACAGCTCCTGTTTGAGATGTTAGAACTCCTATTACTTTTGGCATAAGCGGAATTTTCTTTTTATGTGAATTATCAAATAAACCTTCTCGTTCTAATTTATTTTTTAATTCTTCATATTTTTTATATAAATTTCCTACTCCATCTTCCTGCATCGCTTTACAATATATCTGGTATACTCCTCCTGCCTCATATATTGCAACTGTTCCTAAAATTAAAACTTTCATACCATCTTTGGGTATAAATGTTAAAGTAGATGTTAATGATTTAAACATAACACATTTTATAAGAGACTTATCGTCTTTTAATGTAAAATACATATGCCCTGTATAGTGATGTTTGAAATTTGAAATTTCTCCCTTCACATATACATTATTTAAATATTCATCTTCATCTACTTTATTCTTTATATATTTATTTAAATCACTTACAGTTATTGCTACTGGTTTCATAAATTCTCCTTAACCACATTTGCTAAAACACCGTTTATAAATGCTGGTGAATTTTCATCTCCATATTGTTTTGCTAGCTCTATTACTTCATTTATAGCTACTTTATATGGAACATCTCTATATAAAATTTCATATATTGATAGCTTTAATAATGCTAAATTTATTTTTGTTATTCTTTCTAACTTCCATTCTGGTCTTAGCTTTTGTTTTATTATTTCTTCTATTTTTGTTTCATTTTCTTTAATTCCAGATACTACTTTTTTTATATATTTCTTTGCGTCTTTATCTTCAATATTATTATTTTCTAAGAACAATGTAATTATTTCTTCATTAAATTCTTTTTGCACTTCTATCTCATATACTAACATGAAGGCATACTCTCTCATTTTTGATATGTTCATTTTATGTTTGTTCCTTTCTATTACCATTTCTCTACTATATTTTTTATTTTTTCTTTTACAAAGTCCTTATTTTGTTGTATATAATTACCTATTAATACACCAGCTAAAATTACAATACATCCTATTAAGAATTTATGAATCTGTAATATTAAAGTGATTATGGCAATTATTCCACCAATTATAGCACCTCTATATTTTATAAGAAAATCTTTTAACTGTTCCATAGTTTTGTCTCCTTAATTTATATTATTCTTTTACTTCTTTTTTTACTGTAATATTTTTTATTCTAACATTAACATCTTTTACTTCTAAATCAAGTGATTTCTTTATAGTTTCTTTTATATCTTTTTGTAAACTTACTGTTAATTCTTTTATTACAGCATCTGGATATACAAATAATGTTAGATATATACTTACATTATTTTCATTATCTAAGTCCACCTTTGTTGTAACATTTTGTGCTGTCTCATAATTTTTTACTACTGCATTTGTTAGGCTTTCTATAGTATCTTTTGATACTAATAATTTACCATTATCATTTTCTAATAATACTCCATCTTTTACACTGCTTGTACTTTTTTGATCAGAATTTAAGAATATGCATTTTACTGCTAATAATATAAGGACTATTGATATACCCACTGTAATTTTTGATGCTACTTCTCCTGTTATTATAAGTTCAATTGCATCAATTACTAAATTTATTTCTAACCAACCTGCTATTGCTAAAAGTATTGCTAATCCTCCTAATAAAATTATACTTGAAAATAATACTAATCCTATTTTATCTAAAACTTTCATATTTAAAATCTCCTTTTTTTATTATTCTTGGTTTTCCTTTATTTCTTCATTATTTTTCTCAGCTATATTGATACCTTGTATATGAATATTTACACTAGAAACATTTAATCCTGTCATTGTTTCTACAGCTTTTTTAACTCTATTTTGAATTTCAAATGCAACATCTGGAATTCTTACTCCATACTCAACAATTATATTTACGTCAATTTTTGTTTCCTTTTCGCCAACTTCTACTTTTATACCTTTTGATAAACCTTTTTTACCAAATATTTCTGATATTCCTCCTGCCATGCCATAAACTCCTGGCACTTCTGAAACAGCAACACCAGCAATTGAAGCCACTACATCGTTTGCAATTTTTATGCTTTCATCATTTTCAGTTGTTATTTCTTCTGAATTTTGCGTATTTATATTTTTTTCTTCGTCCATATTTTACCTCCTTATACCAAATAAATTGATATACTCAATTATATTAATAAGTATACCAATTTATACATTTTTTTACAACTGTTTTTGGAAATTTTTTTATATTTTTGGCAAACTAGGCTCTTAATTCTGCATTTAGTGTTTTTTCTAATTCTTTTATTATTTCATCCATTGTATTTGATATTTCGTCATCAGTTAAAGTTCTGTCTTTAGCTCTGAATGTTAAGCCATAAGCTATACTCTTTTTGTTTGCTCCAATTTTTTCACTTCTATATACATCAAATAACTTAGCTACTTCTAATGTATTTTTTGCTTTTTTAGAAATAACATTTTCTATCTGCCCTACTTCTACATCTTCATCTACTACTATTGCTATATCTCTTTCTACTGCTGGATATTTTGGTATTGGTGTATATTTTTTATTTTCTTTTCCGTATTTTGCAAATTTATCTAGGTCTATTACTGCATAATATACTTTTTCATTTATTCCAAAATTATCTAGAACTTGTGGGTGTACTTCTCCAAAACTAGCTATGTTGTCTTTTCCAATTAGTATTTCTGCACTTCTTCCTGGATGTAGATTTTCTTCCTTTGCTCTTCCTAATTGATATCTAGCTATACTTGAAACTTCTAATATATTTTCAATTATTCCTTTTACAATGTAGAAATCCGCATTTTCTCCATACAATGCAAATGCTATTTTTGTATTTTCTGTAGGAACTTCCCCTTTTTCAATGTTACCATCTTCATCTGTATATGTTTTTCCTATTTCAAATAGTGATACGTCTTTATTCTTCTTATTGTAGTTTGTTGTTATTGATTGTAATACTGTTGGCATCATATCTGTTCTCATTAATGAGTAATCTTCTCCTAATGGATTTTTTATTTTAATAGCTTTTGTACTATCTAATTTGCATTTTTCAAAATCATTTGCACTTATGAAACTAAATGCATACATTTCTGAGAAACCTTTTTCTACTAATAGTTCTTTTATTTTATCTTCTAATTTTTGTACTTTTGTTTTTGAACCTACTGTACTTTCAGCATTTATTAATGTACTATTTAATTTATCATATCCATATATTCTTATAACTTCTTCTACTATATCTGCTGTTCTTTCTATATCTGTTCTAAAATATGGTACTTCCAATTTATCTCCATTAACTTTTATTCCTAATTTTGTTAATATATCTATCATTGTTTCTGTAGGAATATCCATTCCTAATGCGTTATTTACTCTTTCTGGTTCAAATGGTATAACTTTTGGTTCTACTTTTTCTGGATATACATCTATTTTTTCTTCAACTGCTTTTCCTGCTCCTATTTGTTCAGCAAGTTCTACTGCTCTATTTATTGCTCTTAAAGCTATTTCTGGTGATAAACCTTTTTCAAATCTGCTTGAGCTTTCTGTTCTTAATCCTAATTTTTTAGCTGTTAAACGAACTGAACCTCTATTGAATGTTGCTGCTTCAAATACTACAGTTTTAGTTTCATCTGTTATTCCTGAATTTGCTCCACCCATTACTCCAGCTACTGCCACTGGTTTTTCTTCGTCTGCAATTACTAAAACTGAATTATCTAATTTTTGTTCTACTTCATCTAATGTTGTAATTGTTTCATTTTCGTTTGCTCTTCTTACTATTATGTGCTTTCCTGCTACTGAATTTATATCAAATGCATGCATTGGTTGGCCTAATTCTAACATTACATAGTTTGTTATATCTACTATGTTGTTTATAGGTCTCATTCCTGCTTCTATAAGTCTTCTTTGCATCCAGTAAGGAGATGGACCTATCTTAACATCCTTAACAACTTTTCCACAGTATCTCTTACATAAGTCTGTTTGTATATCTATTTCAAATTTCATTTCTTCATTTGAACCATTTACTTTTATCTCTGGGAATTTTAATTCTGTTCCTAATGTAACAGCA
>JAZRRK010000026.1:0-10912 GCA_045650705.1 Clostridia bacterium | reverse complement strand
CAACAGAAAATTTTTAAAGGAGTGATTAATATGGTATATGCAGACCAAAAAAGAAAAGATTATTTAGGATTATCAACAGACGATAAACCAACATACGCAGTAAATGGAGACACATATTATGAAGTAGATACAAGTGAATTTTTTATATATTTTGACGGTACATGGTACGAGCAAGAATAGAAAGAGAGGTAAAAAATGGAAAAATTACCAGTAACATATAATAGTAAAGAAATACCAATATGGGTAAAATATTGGTTTTCAAAAAAGTTAAGTAGAAAAGTAAGTGAAATATTAACAGGACAAAGCAAATATATTTTAGAAAATACATTATATAAAAGATTTAAGAAATTTGAAGATGAGGGAGATACAAAGCAAAATCAATACGAAGGAATAAATCTAATGCCTATGGCTAACGAAGAAACAAAATCATTAAACGGTATAACAGTAATAAGTAACGGTAAAGGAAAATATAAAATTAATGGAACTGCAAGTGCTAATACTCAAATTTATTTTGATTTAACTAACTCATTTACTACACCTAACGAAACATTGTATGCACATTTAAGAAATAATGTAATAGCTCCGTTGTCAATAACTATAGGAAATACTGAAACAGCTTCTTCACCAACGTGTAGTAGTGTAAATAGAATAATGACAAGTAACTTATTAAGCAATTTACTTATTAATAGAATAGGGTTTATAATTCCAACTGGTGAAACCGTAGACATAGAGGTAGAGCCTAGTGTTGAACTAACAAATGAAATAACAGAATACGAGCCATTCGTTGGAGGAATAGCAAGCCCAAATGAACAATATGAGCAACCAATTCAAAATGTTGTTGGAACTATTGTGAATAAGGTTAGTAATAGAAATTTGTATGACAAAGAAAATCCAAATATTTTATATACTGCAATAGATGCAAATGGTTTAGGTAACAATGTACCATCTACTTATAGAACTGTATTTAAAGAATGTTTTCCAAACACAGATTATGTTATATCAAAAGAATTCGATAGTACAAAAAACAGATTTGCTATAGGATATACAAAAGAAACTCCAGATTACAATAAACCTGTTTATGGAACATTATTTGTAAATAATAAGGACGCAGAAACAATTCATACAGGAGCAGATGCGAAATATTTAGTTGCTTATGTATGGATTAGTGGAGGCTCTACCACAGCAGAAGAAATGCTTAATAGTATTCAAATAGAACCTGGTACAACAGCTACTCCTTATGTAGAACATAAGGAGCAGACACTTCAATTTACATTAGAACAAGGACAAAGACTATATAAAGACAGTAAACTAAAAGATGATGGAATACACCATAAAAGAACTCAAATTGTTTTAGATGGAAGCGAAGATGAAAATTGGATTAGGTCAAGTTCTTTAGAATTATTTTATACATCAGATATACAAGATTTAGCAAAACAAAATGGAAATTTAAAATGCAATTATTTTATACAAGTATCACCAAATAGCACTTTAGAAAATGGACAAGTTAAATATAATAGTACAACAAATTGTTTATTGCAATTTAAAAATACAGATATTACAACTGTTACACAATGGAGAGAATGGTTAGCTACACATAATTTAGTCGTTGAATACGAACTAGCAGAAGAGCAAATTGTTCCATATAATAGTACACAAGCTTCTCAATATAATGCTATCAAAAATTTAAAAACTTATAAAGGTAAAACAATTGTAGAGGCAACAAGTGATGAACTTGCCCCTATTTTAACTATACAATATTGGGAAAAGAACACAAATGAAACAAACTTAAATTTAACAAAAGTATATGAAAATAAAGAAGAAATACCAAACAAAATTGAAATAGAAGAAACTGAAACAAAAAACATTGAAAATGAACCAGAAATAGAAGAAAAAACAATTATAGATTTTTTAGAAGAAATTGGAGATAATGAAGAAAAAGAGGTGGAAGAAAATGAAAAAAATAATTGACGTTTCACAGCATAACGGCGAAATAGATTTTGCAAAAGTAAAAGCTACAGGAATAAATGACGTTTTAATTAGAATAGGTTGGATTGGAAATAAAAATAATCATACAATTGACAAAATGTTTAATTACAACTATATGCAAGCAAAAAGAAATGGTTTAAATGTTGGTATTTATGTATTCTCATATTGTCAAAGTGTTGAAGCAATGAAAAGTGGTTGCGAGTGGGTTAAAAATCTATTAACAAATAAAACTTTAGAACTTCCAGTTTTTCTTGATTTGGAAGATGATGAGAAAAGCTCTACAAAAATTTCTATTTGTGGAAAAGAAAATTTAACTAGACAATCTTTAGAATTTTGTAAATATTTTGAAAATCTAGGTTTCAAAGCTGGTGTTTATGCTTCAAAAGACTGGTTTAATAGATTAATTGATGTTTATAAATTAGAAAATTATAAAATATGGCTTGCCGAATGGTATGTAAATAAACCTTCTGTTTCATACAAAGTAGATTTATGGCAATATACAAATAAAGAAAAAGTTTATGGTGTAAATTTACCAATTTATCGGTTGTGACTGTTCAATTTGTTACTGCGAAACAGAAGAAAATCAAAACACAATTAATAAAAATATAAGTAATGGAGATGATGAAGAAGTGAAAAGATATGTAAATGGAACAACAGAAGAGCCTATTTATGCAGACACAAACTTAACAGTAAAAGTTGGAACATTATTCCCACATGGCGAGTGCGACTGTTTAGGCGTATATAAAGAACGTGCAATATTAAGATATCCAATATATAATGGAGATAAAATTGTAAATCATAAAATAGGTTTTGCAAAATGGTTAGGTGGTATACAAAATTAATGGATACATTAGAATTTAATTTTATAATTATTGAGGGTATATGTATATTAATAGAAATAGGTTTAGAAATTTATTCAATTGTAGAAAATAAAAAGTTAGAAAAGAAATTATTAAATAAATTAGCAACAATAGAAATTGAAAATAGTGTTATAGAAAAATATTTAAAATAGAGGTGGTTAAAATTGTTTATAAATTTATCAAATTATGAAAAAGAATTATTACAAGATATTATTAAAGAAGAAATAACAGAGTATTTAGATAGTGGATATAGTAAAGAAGATAATTACGTAATTACATTAAATAATATATTAAATAAATTTAAAGGAAGTAACTAAAATGGCAGATGTAACAATAAATAATAGCCCAGTTCATAGCGACAGTATATTAACAGCAGTATATGGAGAAACGGGTCCTAGTTGGGCAAGGTGGCATACAGGAACAGACTTTGCACCAACCGGAAGTACACCACCAAATCCAGATTTATATAGTGTATGCACAGGAACTGTTTACTCGATATCTTATGACGGAACACTAGGAAACCAAATCATAATACAAGATGCATTAACTGGAAACTACTGGCGTTATTGCCACATGCAAAGTCCTTCCCCTTTAAATGTTGGCGATAACGTAAATACAAATACTCAAGTTGGAATAATGGGAGATACTGGAAATGTAACAGGGGTGCATTTACATTTAGAGTACGCAACAAGTCCAATATGGAGTTACGATACATTTTTAAATCCAAGTAACACATTAGGAATTCCAAACGAACGTGGTACAATAGTACATTACGACGGAACTACACCACCTACCCCACCCCCACAACCTACAGAGAATAAAAAAAGTTTTCCGTGGGTATTATATGCAAGAAAGTTAAGAAAAAAATATTGACAAATTTTTTAAAATATATTAATATTATATTAACATAATTTTTTGCACACAAAATATTAAGGAAAGGAGAATTAAAAATGAAGTTAAGCAAAGAAGAATTAAAAAACAAAATTGACGAAGTAGTCGAAAATGAAGATGCAAAAATAAGTCTTTTAGAAGATGTTGAAGATTCTTTTGAAGTTGCCGAAGACACAACAGAAAAAGTTGACAAAACAGCATACGACGAAGTAGTTGCAGAACGTGATGAAATTAAAAGAAAATACAAAGAAAGATTTTTAAGCAAAGAAGAAACGACAGAAAATGAAGAAAAAGAAGACGTCGAAGAATTAGAGGAAAAAGAAGTAATCGACGTAAAAGAAATTTAAGAGGAGGAATAACAAATGGCAAAGAAAAATAATGTTTTAAAGGCGACAACAAACGCCGAATTATTAAGTTATATCATAAATGAAAACCCAGAATTAAGGGAAGAGATAGACTTGCCAGTACAAGGGGAGTCAACAAAACCAATAGGTCAAATAATAATTGACAACCAAAGATACAAAAATGCATTTATTAATACTATAAATGTTATTGGTTTAACATTAATTAAAAGAAATTTATGGGAAAATCCATGGGAAATTTTTGCAAATAGAGGGACTTTAAGAAGAGGACAACAAATAAGAGAATTAATCATAGATTTAGCAAAAGTATATGATTATAACGAAAATTATACAAATAAAGCAAAATTTTTGGATACAGAAGTTCCAGACGTATATCAATATATGCATGAACTTAATTTCCAAAAGTGGTATGAAACAACAGTTAACGAAAGTGAATTACAAATGGCTTTTGATAATGAAGATGATGGATTATTAACATTTATTACAAATACAATAGCCAACCTTTATGAAACATATAAATATGACAAATACCAAATTGACAAATACCAATTGTGTAGAAGAATTTTAGACGGAACAGTACCAGTAAAACAAATTGTAGATTATGCTTCAAAAAGTCCAAGGGATATTTTGGCAGAAATGAAAGGCGTTTCAAATAAAATGACCTTTAAAAAGCCAAACTTTAACCCAGCAGGAATAAGACGTGCTACACCTTTTAGCGAGCAATACTTAATATTAGATGCAGAAAGAGAAGCAATTAACACGACTAATGTCTTAGCTACTTCTTATTTTAAAGACGAGGCAGATGTTAAAACGAACATGGCACTAACGGATTCTTTCTACGAATTTGACACAAAGAGATTAAAAGAAGTTTTAGGCGACGCGTTTGTAGAATTTACAGAGGACGAAATAGAACAATTAAAAACAGTAATAGGAGTAATAATATCTGAACAATTTTTTATGGACTACTTCTATGCGTTAGATAATAACCCACAAGGACAAAAACAAACTGAATGGCAAAATCCTACAACATTAGACAGAAATATATTCTTACACATCTGGCTTGTATTATCAACTTCCCCATTTGAAAATTGTTCTGTATTTACAACAGCAACACCAAGTGTTAAAAGTGTAACAGTTAGTCCAAGTGAAGCAACAGTAACAGCAGGTCAAAATGTACAATTAAGTACAACAGTTGTAACAGAAGGATTTGCAAATAAAGCAGTTACATGGTCAATAGCTTCTAGTGTTGAGGGCATGGACGTTGTTACAATAACAGCATCTGGATTATTAAAAGTTCCAGCTGATGCACCAACTGGAGAATTAACAGTAACAGCAACATCTATTTTTGATAGTACAGTAACTGGAACAGCTACAATTACAGTTGCATAAAATATAAACATAAAGGGCTGAAAAGCCCTTTTTATTATAGAAAGGAGTAAAAAAATGAACAAAAAATTAGTGAATTCCCAGTTATCAAATTATAAAACATATTTAATGTATAGAAGACAAATGTTGACACTTGCCGAAAATGTTTTCGAATGGAAAAATATGCCAAAGTTTATTGATACAGCTTTTTTAAATAAAACTCTTGTAAAAGACGGTGCAGTAGCATTTTTTTGGGACGAGGTTTTAGGATTATTAGCTTTGCCTTTTGTATCTACTGCGGGGCTTGATGTTTACGGAAGACCTATAAGAATACAAGTAATAGGTCAAAATGGCTATAATAGATATCTAAAACCAGGGGAATTTGTAATAATGTATGATAATAATGGACAATATCCTATTTATTTAGATTTAACACAATACGCAGAACGTATGGCACTTGACACTAGAACAATGGATATAAATATTTTACAACAACGTACACCAAGATTTTGGAAAACAAAAGCTGAAAATGAAAAATCTATAAGAGATATTGTAAATAATGTTGACGGATTAGAAAATACAGTAATAACGTATGAAGACATTAACCTAGATGATACAACAATGATTTTAGAGCCAGCACCCTATGTTGCGGATAAAGTAGACGAGCACAAAGACAAAGTATGGGCGGAATTTTTAAGACTAATAGGGGTTGCATCTATGATGTACCAGAAAAAAGAAAGAAACATAAAAGATGAAATAAAAGCAATGTTACGGTGGTAATGTTGCAAGTAGATATAATCGTTTTGAACCTAGACAAAAAGCCATTGATTTAATTAATAAAATGTTTGGAGATAAGTTAGAAAAACCAATAGAAGTAAAATACTATGACGGACTTCCAACATCTCAAGAAGAAATAGAAAATAATGAAGATGAAAGCGAGGTTGAAGACTATGACGAATGATTTTAAATTACCAGAATTTTTAAGAGTTCCCCCATTTCCTTTTATAGACAACAAGCCACCTACATTATATAGTTTATTGGATTCTATTGTAAATTATGGAAAAACAGAAAAAACAAAAATAAAAGACCTTGCAAAAAATGGAAGAACAAAAGTATTTGATTTTGATTATCCATTAAGTACAAATGTAGATAAAGAAAAATTTGAAACAAATATTTTAAATCACTTTTTAACAAGAAGAATAGGGCAAGAAACTTTTACAGCTTTTCAAATTCAATTAAATGTAAAGTTAAATGAAATTATGCCAATATACAATAATATGTTTGATATGCTTGCAGAATGGAACGTAATAGATGACAAAACAATACGCAATGCAACAGATAATAGAACAATAGACAAAACAGACAATTCAAGTACTACTAATAATATAGAAACTAGTTCAAATACAAGCACAGAAACTACACAAGACAAACGTTTTTCTGACTTGCCACAAAATCAAATTAGCAATGTAAAAGATGGTAGTTATTTAACAGAATACGGATTTGACACAAATAACAGTAGTAGTGAAGATAGTTCTACAAGTCAAGGAACAACAGAAACGGAAGCTACACAAAATACAAAGGACAATAATACAACAAACGAAATAACAAGAAAATTAAGCCCAGAAAAATATTTTGAATATATAGAAAAAATGCAAAGTGTATATACATTAATATATCAAAAATTAGACTGCTTATTTTATCAATTAGTATAAGGAGGAATATATATGAATAATTTTTTAAAATTAAGTCCTTTTAAATGGTTTGTTTTGGAAACATTTCCATTTATAGAAGATAGTTTTGACGCACTAAACGAATATCAATTACTTTGTAAAATTGTAGATTATGTAAATAAAACAGGCTTTCAAGTTGAAAAATTAACAAAATATTTTAATGAATTAAAAATGTATGTTGATAATTATTTTGACAACTTAGATGTACAAGAAGAGATTAACAACAAATTAAATGAAATGGCATTATCTGGAGAACTTGAGGACTTATTAAGAAATCAAAGAACGGCAACAAGCAACTATGTTTCACAAACATACACAAAGAAAACAAATAGTGATATTTTTGATGTTGATTTAACACAATATAATACAGATGATTTTTACGATTTATGGGATGCATTAGAAACTGAATTTCCAAATAAAATAAAATCTTATACATGGGGCTATGATGATTTTGACAACGAATTAAAATATTATGTAATAACTGCAAATAGTAAAAAAGACTGCGGACTAAATACAAATGAAGAATATCAAACAGAAATTTTAGAAAATAATTTGCATTCTGCTCCTTATATGTTTTTTACAAGTGGTATCCAT
This sequence comes from Clostridia bacterium, assembly GCA_045650705.1. GTDB lineage: Bacteria > Bacillota > Clostridia > TANB77 > CAG-508 > UMGS1781. Next base: position 3,124 of record JAZRRK010000026.1, on the reverse strand, counting down.
GGGAATGAAAAATTACCAATATATCATTTATATCAAGCTTTTAACACATATTTACATGGAAATAAATCAAGTGATAATTTTATTTTAGACAATTACACATATATAATATTGCCATGTGTAAACCCTAGCGGAATTGATGACAACACAAGAAATAATAGAAATGGAGTAAATATCAATAGAAACTTCCCAACACCAAATTGGAGTTCTCAAATAGATACAGATAAAGGAAATGAAGCAGGCGACCAAAAAGAAACACAATTTGTTGTTGATGTTTTATCACAATATAATATGCAAAAATATAAAAATGGTATGGTATGTATTGACTGGCACTCACACCAATATTTTAATCATACAGATAAAAGAGTTTTATGGTTTACAATTAATAATTATAGTTTTAAACAATATATGTTAAAACAAGCTGAAAGTTTAAAAAATATGATATTAAATGAATTTCCAGAATTAGCAACAGATATTACAAATCCAAATGAACATTTTATACATTTTGTAACTGGCGTTACAGAAGCAAATTGCGCATATTATTGTCATAAGCAAGGTTATTATGAGGCAACAGCAGAAGTACCAGACGAATTTATACAAGGGGACAAATACACACGAAAAGGACATAAAATTTCTTACTTAATTATTACTAATACTATTTTACAATTAACAGCCTTTAGCGGTAATGTACCAAATGCTAGATATAATCAATTAGCCCAAATTGGTTGCGATACCTCTAATACATTAATAGAAGTTATAAACGCAGTTCCTAATAATTCTACTTTAGTTATAACCTTAAGTAATGAAAGTACTTTATTCAATGACATGCCAGTTTTTAAGGGTAATACTGTACATGGAATTTTAAGTATAACAAAAAGTCCAAAATATGATAGTGAAGTTTCAAGGCTTACTTATACATCTTATGCTTACAAACAACCAAAAATTTGGATAGCATCTTATAATAATAATGATAGATTTTACGGCTGGGAGCAAATTGCAAAATCTGTATATGGGAATATTAATGAAATTGATTTTGAAACAGAAAATACAAATCCTACAATACAAGAAATTTGTGAGGCTCTTCCAGTAAGTTCAATAGCAGTTTTAAGAGTATCAAACACAGAAAGCAATTTATATACGCAATGTAATGAAAATCTAGGAATTTTAACAATTAAAAAACCAAGATATACAAATGTTGATTGTGAAATTGAATTTACAACAGTAACAACAGACTTTATGAAAATGTATAATATTTATTATAGAGGAACTTTAAGAGGCTGGAAACAAGTGACATTAACAACACCAGAATAAAAAGAGTAGTTTTAACTACTCTTTTTAAATTGTAACTATTGAATTATTCAAATTATAATTTCCAATATTGTCATGGTTATGCCAAATTGTAACACCTTTACGACACGCATTATTTATTGTTTCCATAAAGTTTGCTGGAACTGTTCCGTTTCCTATTACCTCACTACTTCCAATTTCTACATAGTTCCAATATGTTCTCCCAACTATGTTTGGCTCAATTACTCTATTTATTTTATACCCAAATCTTGTAAAATAATCATCTATAATTCTTAAATATTCTGTTTTTGCTCTCATTTTTCTAAAAGTAAAACAATTCTTATTAGCACCAAATACGACGTTGCCATTATTTCCACCCCCATGTAAGTTAGGTAAAAGAGAAGCAGAATAAAAAGAACCAATTATGCCTGCTATTTCTTGTGTTTCACTTACAGTTGCACCAACAATGTCCCCACTATTAAATTTTTGATAATTTTCAAAATGTGAAAATGCAAATTTTAAGGGAACATTAATTGAATTTTGTGTAAGCCAATTTGTGTAACTATCAGTAGACCAACCACAAGTTGGATATTTTCCAAGTGGCAAGCTTTCATCATCTGCGTAAATCATACCTTTATAATTTTTTGGTACTAATCTACCACTTACACCAATTCCCATTGCGAGTTGATTTTCAAAAACACAACCTACTGTTGCAAAATCTTCATATTTATATATATTATTACTTCCGTTATTATTACTTACAAGTAAATAATTATAAGGATATACAAAACATTTATTATTTTTTGGTTGAAAGTTACTAAAAGTATATTGTTTTTCAAAAGTTGTATTAAAAGTTACAATATCTTTTGAATATGGTATTGTATAAAACGTAAAAGGGTAAGAACTGTTTGAAGTAGCATAAGCTGTATGGCTTGTTAATACATTTCTATCAATTAAAGCATCAGGAACAATAAATATATCGTGTAAATCGCCAACATGACCATCTGAGTTTACTCTTTTAATAAAAAGACCTGCATTAATAAAACCACTATTGTCAATATTATTTACTTCTATTAAAAATATCTTATTTCCAAAAATTTGATTATTATAAGCACTTATTCCAGTATATTCTTGCCCACGATGGTCTCCTGCAACAGCATAAGAGTAGTCGTCTGGTTGCCAATCGCACGAAATTGCAATCCAATAGCTATTTTCTACTGTATAAGAAATGTCTTCTATTTCTTCTTCCTCAACAACTTCCCCTATGTTAAGATTTTCTGGAATAGTATTTAAACCAATTGTATCATCTAAAACATGTTGTCTATTTACAAAGCAAGGCTTTTTATTCCAGTAACTAAACCATGTTGACCATGCATCTACAGTATAGCGTATTTCACAATTTTTTTCGCCTTTGTATATTACTTCATCAATCCAAGCAAAAAACCATTTATTACTATAATCACTATTTTGAAAAGCAATGTAATTTGCTTGTAAACATTGACTATATGTAAAATCTACATATAAACTGTTTGTTGGTCTTAAAAACGAATATTTATTACCACTTGCAACTTGTTTTTGTCTACATAATGTTAGCATTTCATTTTCACTATAACTTAATACGTTTGTGTATTGTTTGTCAATTTTCATTCCAGAAACTAAAATAATTTCACTATTTAAACTCATATTATTCTCCTTCTTCTAACATAATTTCACAGATTTCATTTATTCCATATAATTTTGCTAAATATTTATCTAATTTTATTTTGCCAGCATATTCTTTATATCTTCCATATCTTCTATCTTCTTCTACTTTTTTAATTTTTTCTTTAACTTTTTTATA
>JAZRRK010000025.1:0-66895 GCA_045650705.1 Clostridia bacterium | reverse complement strand
TTATATTTATAATAATACTCTGTCTCTTCTGCTTCACTTATAATTGTTGCAATAGCTTGTATATTTTGTGGAATTGTTTTATAGATTTTTTCATAATAGTTATCTAAAAGATTCAAATATGTATTTGATATTATCGAAGATATAAAAATTATTAAAATTACTTTTTTATTTCTTACTAAAAAGTATATTAATGATTTATTCTTTGTTATATAGTATAAACCTATATATAATATTGATATTAAAATAATATTAATGGCTATACTTAGTTCTAAGTATAGCCCATATATTATTCCAATTAATACTCCAACTAATATGGTTACTAACGGTCGTTTTATTTTTATCACCTTTTTTATTGTACTTTTACTAATGGTTTATATATGTATCCTTCATATACAGTTCCCTCTATTCCTGTATACTCAATTTTATACCACTCTTCTGTTTCTGCTTTTATTGTAAATGATGTATCTTTAATTAAATATGTAATTACCTCTGATTCTGTTGTTGATTGTGCTCTTACTGTTGCAGAATCTACTGCTACAAATCCTTTTGTTGCAGATGCAGATGTTTCTGTTTGTGCAGAGTTTGTTGGATCATCATATGTTGTTGTATTTTCTGGCTCTTCTACTGAAGGAGTTTCTGGTTCAGAAACAGTAGGTTCTTCTTGCTCTGTTGTTTCTTCAGTAGGTTCTTCTGGTTCTACGTCTGTTCCTTCACTTGGCTCTACTGGTGTTTCTGTTTGAACTGGATTTTTTATTCCATAAGTTCTAACCCAACCTTGAATTTCTCCTGCTGAAACATATGACCAATTTGTTATTTGCTTAATTATTGTTATTTCAGCATTTGGTTCTATTTCATTTATAATTGTTGATGTTATAAGTGGTATATTATATACTTTTAATTTATTGTTTGCTTGCACATTATTTGAATTTTCTGTAGCAGGCTGTTCTTGTGTTGTTGGTGTTTCGGAATTCTCATCTTCTACTTTATTTACATATTCTCCAAAAAGATATCCTTCTTGATCGTTATATGTAACTTTAAACCATTCTCCACTTTCTTCTACTATATTTACTTCTGTTTTATCTGGAACTGTTGTTATTGGGTTTGCTGTTTTACTTGCTTCTTGTCTTAAAACTAATCCACTTGGTGCATTAACAATTCCTGTTATTGCCAAAACACTTGTACTTAATATTGCTAAACTACTTAATGTTGTTATTGAAATTTTTATTAAATTTTTCATAACAAAATCTCCCCTTTTATGGGGAGATTATATATTTTTTTATATCATTTGTCAAGTATCGACAGAGATTTTTCTATTCTGTTTCTACAAGTATCTTTTTATTCTCATTTTGTTCTATATAGTCATCTAACATCATCTTTATTACACTAACTACTGGTACTCCTAAGAACATTCCTAAAACTCCGAAATATGCTCCTCCGACTGTTACTGAGAATATTATTAAGATTCTACTTATTTCTAATGCATCTCCTATTATTTTTGGATTGATAACGTTTGCATCAATTTGTTGTAATATTATTAATACTACTACTACCCAGATTGCTTGCGTAATTCCTCCTGTAAATATTGTTATCAATGCTGCAAGTGTTACTCCTATTATTGCTCCAAAGTATGGAATTAAATTAAATATTCCTATTAAGAACCCTAATAGTATTGCATATTTTACTCCCATTATTGATAAGGCTATAGACATTAAAATTCCTACTATTATTGCATCTAATACTTGGCTTGAAATATATTTGAAAAATATCTCATTTCCTCTAACAAAATATCTATTTATTGTTGAGCATCTTTTTTCACTAAATATCGCGCTATTTAATCTTTTTATAAATTTAACTATTTCTGTTCTCTCAAGTAATATATATACAGATACTATTATCGTTACAAATGTATCAAATATTCCATTTGCTATTCCTACTACCTTTTGCAAATACATTGCAATATTGTCTGCATTAAATAATTGGGTAATATCGATTTGTTTCAATTTATTTATTGCATTTTGTATTACCTCTTCATTAACAATACTATCCTCTGGCAAATTATTTACATATTCAATAACGCTATCATAATATCCTGGTAAGTTTCCTGCTAAATCTATTACACTCTCTGATATTATTGGAATTATTGTATTTATGAGTAGTACTATAACTAATATTGCTAGTAGATATGTAGTTGCAACTGCAAGTCCTCTTGCTCGTTTTTTTAATATTTTATTTTTTTTATAAACTTTTTCTATCTTTCTACATGGTATATATAAAAGATATGCTAGTAATATCGCCATTAAAAATGGTTTTAATACGTTTAATAGTTCTCCTAACCATTCTCCTATTCCTGTAAAATTATCTAGTACTTTATAGATTATTACTACAGTTACTATTAAGCTAAACCAGTAAAACCATTTGGTTCCACTTCTAAAATTTTTCATATCGTTTTTCCTCCTTCAAAATGCGAAGTTATTTATGCGAAGTGCGGACGACCAATGGTCGCCCCTACATATTATAAATCTATCTCTATACCCACTGGGCAGTGGTCGCTTCCCATAATTTCATCAAATATATATGTTTCTTTTATTTTACTACTTATTCTGTCAGATGTCAAAAAATAGTCTATTCTCCAGCCAACATTTTTCTCTCTTGCGTGAAACATATATGACCACCAAGTGTATACATTTTCTTTGTCTGGATAAAGTTTTCTATAGGTATCTGTAAATCCTGAATCTAGTAAAATAGAAATTTTATTTCTTTCTTTATCTGTAAATCCTGCACTATTTCTATTTGTTTTTGGATTTTTTAAGTCTATTTCTTTATGCGCTACATTTAAATCTCCACATATAATTACTGGCTTGCTTTTATCTAATTTTTTTAAATAATTTCTAAATTCATCTTCCCAAGTCATTCTGTAATCTAGTCTTGCAAGTTCTCTTCCTGAATTTGGAGTATAACAATTCACAAGATAAAATTTTTCAAATTCCAATGTTATTACTCTACCCTCTTGGTCGTGTTCTTCGATTCCAATTCCATAAGTTACATTCTTTGGTTCTATCTTTGTAAATATTGCTGTTCCAGAATATCCTTTTCTTTCCGCATAATTGTAATATTGTTTATATCCCTCTAATTCTAACACAATTTGTCCTTCTTGCATCTTCGTCTCTTGAATACAAAATATATCTGCATCTATATTATTAAAGAAGTCTAAAAATCCCTTTTTATATACTGCTCTTAATCCATTTACATTCCAAGAAATTAATTTCAAGTGTATCCTCCTTTAAACTGTTTTTTCTTTATATATCCCTAATTTTAGTAGTATTTGATATATTTTTGTTCCATATGGTATCATGTGAAAATCTTCTCTGTCCAAAGTTTTTGTTATTATTATCATTATTCCATATACAATTATTCCTACTAAAATTGCTAAAATTGTTGCTTTTGTATTTCCAATCATTCCTGTTAAAAAACTATGTGTTCCATATGCGGATATTCCCATTATTATTGATGAAAATACTGGTTTTAATATATTTTTCTTGAAGTCTATCTTTATTTTTATGTATTTACTTAACCAATAACTACATATACTAAAATTTATTAACTGGCATACCACAGAACTAATTGGTGAACCATAGATATTTATTTTTGGATTACTTATTAATACTATATTTAATCCTATTTTTACTAATGCTCCTATTGCTAATGATATTGCTGGTATATGAGTTTTTCCTATTCCATATAATCCTCCATTTAGTACATAACTCAATCCTACAAATATCATTGATATAGATGTTATTGCCAATAGCCCTGCTCCCTCATATGAGTTGGGATATATTGTTTTTAATATTGGTTCTGCAAGTGTTATCAATCCTACTGCGCATGGTGCAATTATTATTATAGTTAAGAAAAATGAAAATGATAATCTTTTTACTGCTGTTTCTGTATCTTTTTTGGCTAAAGAACCTGCTATTGCTGGTACTAATGCTGTACAAAAAGCTGCATTTATTGCAAGGGGCAAACGTATTATAGTCTCAACCTTTGAAACCATTCCTGAAAGTTCCATAGCTTTTAATTCTAATGCTTCTTTTCCTCCTTCTAATAGTCCTGTAAAAGCTGTTTGAATACAGTTGCTCACTGTAATTGTATCTATTGTAGCATTTAACTCTGCTACTAATGAACCTATTGTCATTGGTATTGATATTGCAAATATTGTTTTTAATATTTGTTTTGTTGTTTTATTCTCTGTTTCTATAGTTTGATTTTTGCATTCTTCTAATATATCTTTTCTTTGTTTTTTATAGAATATTACTATATATATAAATGCTATTACTATGGCTACTGTACTTGATAAGTTTCCTGCTGCTGCCATAATTGCTGTATCTTGACCTATAGTTGCATACACAAAAGTTATTGTTAATAAACAATTTAAGAACTGCTCTAAAGTTTGTGTAACACTGGTTGGTTTCATTGTTCCAAGCCCTGCAAAATATCCTCTTAAAACTGACGCTGCTGCAACAAACATTATTGCTGGTGCTAGTACCATTAAAGTGTATTTAACACCTTCTACATTAATTATATTTATTGCAATTGTTTCAGCACCAAAGAATAACGCCAAGGACATTACTATTCCTACCCCTGTAAAAACCTTTAGAGCTGTTTTGAATATTCTATGTGCTCCTCTATGGTCTCCTATTGCAACTCTTTCTGATACTAGTTTAGATATTACTGTTGGTATACCTACTGATGATAGTGTTAATAGCAATGAATATATCTGATATCCTGTTGAATAGTATCCATTTCCTATATCTCCAAAGCCATCTATGTTTATTATTACTAGTCTGTATACAAATCCTAGTATTTTTATAAGAACCTGTGCTACCATTAACATTAGCACATTTTTCATAAATGAATTTTGTTTTTTCTTCTTTACTTTTTCCATTATTCCCTCAATTTTTTTCTTTTAGTTATATCATATATTTGGGGATTTTACAATAAGATTGAGATAATAAAATCCATAAAACCCGCCCAATCCCATAGGAGTTATATATTACGATTAATAAATTTTTAGATAAAAAAAAATAAAAGTTAAGAACTATTTCAAAACTTCTATTTTTTATTGGAGCCGCTAGTCAGATTTGAACTGACGACCTACTGATTACAAGTCAGTTGCTCTACCAGCTGAGCTACAGCGGCATTCAATTTATATTAAATTGGTGACCCCTACGGGAATCGAACCCATGTCTCCGCCGTGAAAGGGCGATGTCTTAACCGCTTGACCAAGGGGCCTTAAAAGAATTTGGTGAGCCATCCGCGACTCGAACGCGGGACAACTTGATTAAAAGTCAAGTGCTCTACCACCTGAGCTAATGGCCCATAATTCTTTTGAATTATAGAAGCAGTCGTTTTGAACAACTGCTTTTCTATAATACAACATTTTTCGTTAACTGTCAATACTTTTTTTGAATTTTTTTTAATTTTTTAAAAATTATTCTGTCTATAATCTTTTTATTCTATTATCCATAATATTTTAAACGTTCTTCATAATTATTAATGAATTATATTTTTGCTTCACATGTTAGATTTATTCCTAATCCTTTAAGAACATTCATTTCACTTCTTTCAACTATGTATGTTGAATGAGCTTCTGTTCCATTTAGTGCATCTAAATTTTTTAAAGTCTTCTCTATTATTGGATTTATGCTAGAACATATACTAAGTGCAATTAATACTTCTTGTACATTTAAACAATATGATGTTTTATATGATGTACTTTTTTTCATTTTTAATATTTTTTCTAGCACATCTGCTGATAATAAATATACATCGTCTGGAATATGATTTATTTCTTTTAGTGCATTTATAAGCATAGCACTTGTTGCACTAAGCAATTCCGATTGTTTACCCGTTAATATTTTTCCATTCTTTAGTTCAATTGCAATAACCTGTTGTTTACACTCTTCTTTCTTTTCTAAAGCTACATTTACAACCTTTCTTATATCTGTTGAAAGTCCTAGTCTATTCATTAAAATTTCTACTCTTTGTACTTCTTCTATTGAGCATAGTTCTTGTTTATAGTCTGATAATACTCTGTAATATCTTCTTATGATTTCCATGTTTGCAGCCTTTCTTACCGCTTCATCATCTTTAATACATTTGCTAATCATATTTACTCCCATATCTGTTGGAGATTTGTATACTTCTTCTCCCATTATTTTTGTTAATACATTTTTTAGTATTGGGAATGTTGATAAATCTCTATTGTAACTTACTGCATTTTTACCATATGCTTCTAAATGGAATGAGTCTATCATATTTACATCACCTAAATCAGCTGTAGCTGCTTCATATGCTATATTTACTGGATGCATTAAATTTAAATCCCATACTGGAAATGTCTCAAACTTTGCATATCCTGCCTTTATTCCTTTTTTATTTTCGTGGTATAGCTGTGATAACGCTGTCCCTAATTTTCCGCTATTAGGTCCTGGGGCCGTTATAATTACTAATTGTTTACTTGTTTCAATATACGGATTTTTTCCATATCCTTTTTCACTTACAATAAGCTCAATATCATTTGGATATCCATCTATTGGTGTATGTATATATGTTTTTATATTTCTTTCTTTTAATGTATCTTCTAGTCGTCTTACTGCATTTTGACCTGTAAACATTGTTATTACTACACTATTTATAGAAATTCCTAATTTTTTCAAATTATCTATTAATCTAATAAGCTCCATTTCATAGCTTATACCGTAATCTGCTCTCATTTTACTTTTTTCTATATCATTAGCATTTATGCAAAAAATCACTTCTGATTGGTCTTTTAATTCTTTTAATAACTTCATTTTTACGTCTGGCTCAAATCCAGGTAATACTCTACTTGCATGATAATCGTCAAAAATTTTTCCTCCAAATTCCAAGTATAATTTGTCAAACATTTTTATTCTTTCTTTAATTTTTTCTGTCTGTATTTTTAAATATAAATTACTATCAAATCCCTTTTCCATTTATTTCTCCTTCTAATCTCTTTTCAACAAAAAAAAGATTTAAAAAATCTACCCGCTTTTTGGGTTTTTTTTAAATCTATTAATAATATAACATTTTTTTACATTTTTAGCAATACTTTTTATAAAAATAATACATTTTTTATTACTCTTCAGCTAAAAGCTATTGCAAAAACTGTATTGAAAAGGTTGAGGCGTGCTATTAGCACGCCTCGTTTTACAAATTAACCTTTACTCTTTCTGCATACTTTACGAAGTAATCATGAATCTCTTTATAAAGTTCCGAAAACTCTTCGTCTATTTCGCGATCTATTATCGCTCTGCAGAAGTATGTGTCCCTGCTTCCTGACAGCAAATTGCGATAGCACTCACTGTCTGCAGACAAGTAATCCGCTGCTTTCAGCTGTTTCTTATATGATACATTGCCTTCATCTTCCATCATTACTGATTTAAGTGCGTTTCTCATATAATCTGGTACCTTCGAATACATATGCTGTTCGAGTTTCTGGAGTTCATACTTCTCGGTAGCTTTACGGAAACCTTCAATCCTATTTTTTATAGGAGAAGGAATGTCCTTTGTCCAAGTTTCTGCCACATCATGGAAAATTGCCATGAAGAACATCTGTGTAGCATATGTCTCATCAAAATTACTTTCATCAAGAGCAAGCAGGTAAGCAAAAACTGCTGTATCAAACAGATGACCCAAAACCGAACACTCTGTATTGTAGCTACATGTCGCCCAACGTACCTGGTTACGCAACTTTGATAACTGCTGTAACAATTTGAAAATTGGAGAATCTGTGTCAGAAAATTCAGCCACTCCAGGAATTTTCATAAATTCATCCAAATTTCTCTCAATTTCCTGAAATTTTGAAAAGTCCGAAATTGTATGCTGCTGTTCCATAAGTTCAATATAGGTAGCAATTTTAGTCGCTGCTCTATAAATCTGAACTTCATATTCACCAATTCCTTTGGAGAGAAAATCTGCAAAGTCTTTGTCTGTTTTTTCCGTTATTATCTTATCAGAAACAACATCAAAAGATTTCTTGCTGATTCCGCTTAGTTTGCAAATTTCGTGTATTTTGTGTTCGGGTGTATCAAAATACACATAAACTTTTGCAAATGCTCTTCCCAAAGCTATCCTCGGAAAGTTTTCGTAGCAGATATTTTTTTCTTTATGCTCAGCACAATGCGCCAACATGTATGCCACGATACAATTGAAAGCCTGCTTTGACAGTTCATTGTACTTCTGTTGGGTAGTGAAATCCGTCCACCTCCGCAGATTGTTGAGCTTTGTACAAACATCGTTTGTTGCTGTCAAGTACTTCAAGGTTATTTGTTTCATATTCATTCCTCCTTAAAAATTATTTGTCTCTTGCATAAACAAGCTGTCCCGCAAGGAAGACCATAAATGAATACCACTTAATTATAGCATTTTTATCCATATTATGTCAATCATTCTTCTTCTAAAACTTTTTCACTTAACAGATAAAAAATACGTAGGACCAATCCCTATTCAATCCTACGTATTTTTATATATTATTTTTTACTCTCTTCCTTGTTGTGATTCTTCTATTAATTTCATTGCCTGTTCTTCTTTTGTCTCCTTTGTTATAACATCTTCCATTGATATTCCTTTTGTACTCAAAAAATCATTTATTTTCTTTTTTATACTCTTTAAAACTTTTTTATCATTTCCCTTTATTGCTATTTCAATTAGCTCTGGTAATTCCAGTCTCTTTCCATTCTTAAACGCTACAGCAGATATATCTCTTGTAATTAACAGTCCATCTTCATTTCTAACTTTGCTTCTTTCTGTCTCAATTTCACATTCTACATTATCTGTTGAAAATTTTAAAGCAATATCTGGATATTTATTTTTAATAATTTCACTTAACTGTTTTACATCAAGACCTTCTACTTCATCTGTTTCATATTTTTCTCTTTCTACCTGTGTTACACCTTCTTTATTTCTATCTCTTTTTATTATTAATTTTCGTTTATTAGTATCTTTATACTCCCTTAAACATACTGAAATTCCATCTTCGTTTTTATAATATGTATCTGATATTTTCTCTGGCTTATATACTGTATAGTTTTCTCCTAGGTAGGATTGCATGTCTAGTATTTGAAATCTTCCTTTTGGTTGTAATTTTATCTGTCTATCCGAATTGTCCAAATGCTTAAGTCTTGTCGTATCAAGCATTCCACCTGTTGAAAATAACTTTTCTCTTAATTCTGGATGTGCATTTAGTTCTTCTTTTATTGAATAAATAGATGTTAATATATCTTTATCTGTACTATTGGTAATTTCATTTAAAGTTTGTTCCCAAGCTTCATCAGTATTTATATTCCCACTTTTTATAATTTCGTTAAATTTTTTAAGTATAAATAATTGAGCACTGTATTGCATTCTAGTTCTTGTATCCATTTTTTCTATCTTTTCCTCTGTTCTCTTTCCTCCTAGCTCAATTGCTCCTTTTAAACGCAAGTCTTTCACATATGATATCATGTCATTTAAGAAATTCCAATTATCTTGGTCTATATCATAATATGTTCTACCATCTCTTATATTTTCTCTAAGTGTATTAGCAATATCAACTGCAATTTTTCCAAAATTGCCAGCATTTATGTCTCCTTCTATCTTAGACATTATAGAACCTATTTTTGCTTTTATTTCATCCCAACTTCCCCTTTTCTTTATAACACTATCTTTCCATTCTTCAGGGAAAAATTTTACCTTTGGTCCTTCTTTTGGATTTTGTTCTCCTAATTCATTTTTGAGTATATCTCTCCTTCTATCTACTCTTTTTAATATATCTACTATATCACTTGTTGCATATGCTATTTTATCCGCTTCTCTAGGAATTTGTACTACTGTGCCATCTCCTCTTTTTTCACTATTTGTTCTACTATGTGCTTCTATAGACCTTTCTATTTCTTCTTTAATTCTTTCAATATCTCCTCGTACAGTCTCCTCATTATACTCTTTCCCAAGCATTTTATAACATTCTTTTACTTCTTCTATTATTTCTTCCTTGTTCTCCTCTACAATTTTTTCAATAACATTTCTACCATTTATTTCATGAGAGAAGAAACCGTCAATACTATTTAAAACTTCTTCGGTAGGATGTGCTCCCGGAACATGGCCTATATCATGTACCAAAGCTGATGCCATACATAATAATTGTTTTCTATCTATTAACTTTATAGCTTTAGAATTACATATTAATCCTGTTATTAACATTACCTGTTGAGAATGGAGCATTCTATTAGTAATACTTTTATCATCATTATAATAATTTTCATTTAAAAATTTTATTAATTTGGGCTCCATGTCTTTATAGTCAATTCTTGATAAAAAGCACAAGAACATATCTTCAAGATTCTTTATTTTTCCTGGGTCATAGTCTTTAGTTCTTCTTACTTCTGATATTTTTGAGATTAAATATTTTGGATTTTTAAAATTATCTAACCTAAGATTTTCTGGAAGTTCTACTTCATTTTTATCATTTATTAAACCCCTGAAATCATGTATCATTTGCCCTTTTCCCTTTAGTGTTTCAAATTCATTAGAAGATAGTATTTTACTTAATATTACACAAATTTGTATTTCTTCAAGTGTTAAGTTTCCTCTTTGGCTATTCATTTCTTTTAATGCTCTCGCATATTTTGATAATTCATTCTTCTTGATGTTACTATAATTTTTCTTAATAATTTCATTTAAGTTTTGTAAATTTTGTGGATTTCCTGATACTATTTCTCCTTCAATCTCATCTCTCATATCAAACGCATTACCTTTACCGTCTTCTGTATACAAATTATCAAATGATAATTCTATTATGCTTCCGTCTTGTGCTTGTAAATTCACTTTGTTTCTATTATTTATTACTTTTACTGCGACTTGTAAATCTTCTGGAAGTTCTATATTAGGATATTTTTCTATCAATACATTTTTTGCATCCTCTATAGATATAGTACCATCCTCTTTTATATAACCTTCTGGAATCTCAGTTTCAAATTCTTCTCTTTGTTTATACTCTGTATCTGATTTTATTGGTATTTTGCAAGTTACAATTGTTTTATTACCTTTTATTCTTATTCTAAAACTGCATCCTTTTTGTAGCAATGTTTTTTCGCTATCATCATAGTAGGTATCTTCTTGTATAGATGACTTTAGAGGTCCTTCTATTTTATAACCCTCTCTTTCTAATGTTTGTAACATATGTTCTGGTTTTATCTCTTGCATTGGTATTATTTTTAATTCATTCTCTACGCTCATATACATACCTCCTATACTCTTTATTATACTATATTTCGCTATCTATAGCAAATAATTGTGGACTAGCAAATACTTACTAATCCACAATATTATATTTATTCTTTATTAATTTTTTCTAACAATTCTTCTACATCTATTCCATGTACTTCGCAGGCTTCTTCTATTGTCTCAGCTTGTGATGCTGGGCATCCTAAACAATGCATTCCTGATTGTAATAAGATTTCTGCTTTTTCTGGAGCTATTTCTAATAATTCTCCTATTTTTGTTGTTTTCTCAATCATTTTATTCCTCCTTGAACTATAAATATTTTTCCAATTGAAAATATTTTATCACAAAATTTTTAAAAAGTATAGACAATTTTAAAATTTTATAGTAGAATGGTAAAAATTGGAAAGGTGGTGAGTTTGTTAAATTTTATAGTTCACTTATTTTTTGCATCTTTTATTATTAATCTTTTTATAACATTTTATTCAATATATTCATTTTTTGAAATGAATTTCTGTCATTCACTACAAGGTTCAAAATTAAAATTCAAAAAACTATCTTAAGGAGGACTCCCTTGAAATTTATTATATTTTTGTTGAGGATGTTATTTATCTTACTGTTTTGCATCCTATTAACTATACCTGTTTTATTATTATTTAAACCTATATTTACATCTACTAGTTTTATAATTCCTTATGCTTTTTATCCTTTCGACATTTGCTTAAAAGTTCCTATTGCTTGGAAGTATATTAAAATCACATATTGTGTATCTCTAATTTGGACTTGTTTACTTCTTTCTAATTCAGTTTATTGTTTTATATTTAAAGATAAAATTACATTTACTCCTAAAAAAATAAAATTACACAATAATAATTCAAGTATTAATTTATATATTGGTAATGACTACAAGACTAATTCGCCTGTATATTTAAATGATAAAAGTTTATATCAAAATATATTAATTACTGGAACTATTGGTACAGGTAAAACAAGTTCAAGTATGTATCCATTTACTAAACAATTAATAAGCTATAACTCTAATGTAGCAGATGATAAACTTGGAATGCTTATTTTAGATGTTAAAGGTAATTTCTATAAACAGGTAAAATATTATGCTTCATTATATAATAGATTGGATGATTTATATGTTATAGAATTAGGTGGAGATATTAAATATAATCCACTTGATAAGCCTAATTTAAAACCTTCTGTATTAGCTAATCGTTTGAAAACTATTTTAACTCTATTCTCGCAAAATAATACAGAATCATATTGGTTAGATAAATCTGAACAAGTTCTAGCTGAATGCATTAAACTCTGCAGACTATATAACAATGATTACGTTACTTTCGAAGAAATTCATAAATTAGTTAATATTCCCAATTACTATAATGAAAAAATCAGTTCTCTTCGAAATTTATTTCAGTCTGGAAAATTGAGTAATCATCAAGTATATGATTTACATTCTGCTCTTACATTTTTTGAAAATGAGTTTAAATGTTTAGATTCACGAGTTCTTTCTATTTTAAAATCTGAAATTACAAGAATGACTAATACCTTTATTTCCGATTTTGATGTTTTAAACACTTTTTCTCCTAAAAAAGATGATATAAATTTTCTCGGTTTTAAAGATGTTATTAGAAATGGCAAGATTGTGGTTCTTAATATGAATATTGCTAATTACAAAAATTTATCTAAATTAATCGCAGCTTATCTAAAATTAGATTTTCAATCTGAAGTATTATCTCAGCTTTCTTCCTCAACAATTAAACCAACAGTATTCATTTCTGATGAATTTCATGAATATGTTACAACTACTGATGGAGATTTCTTTGCTCAAAGTAGAGAAGCAAAATGTATAAATATTGTTGCAACACAAAGTTATACATCTCTTTTAAATTCTTTAAAAGATCAATATGCTGTAAAAGCTATTATACAAAATTTAATAAATAAATTTTGGTATAGAACTGATGATATATTTACAATAGAAGATGCTCAAAAACAAATTGGTAAAGAAGATAAAACTAAAATATCAAAAAGTATTTCTGAAAATGCTCAAGAAACAAATTTCAATTATATAACTAATTCTCTTAATTCTAGAAACTCAAACGTTTCTGAGAGTATTAGTACTTATATTAATTCTGATTTTGTTTATGATACTAATTTCTTTACTAGAGAATTGGAAACTTTTTCTTGTCTTTCTTTTGTTTCCAATGGTAACAAGATTTTACCTCCTCAAAAATTAAAAATGCAACCTTATTTTTTAGAAAAAAACAAGAATAAAAAAAAGAAAGACAATTACAAAATAATATAATAATCTTTCAAAGTTTACTTTATTTTTTTAAGAAAGGATGATTTTTATGAAAAAGATATCTTATCTGATTTACATATTAATATTAACTATGATATTTTTGCAGTGCTTATCAAATTTCTGTTATGCAGCTTATCCTAAATTGGTTAATACTATAACAAATGCTTTTGAGACTATTGAAACATGGATTCTAAGGATTGCAACACCTGCTGCAGCTGTTGCTGTTGGTTCTGGTGTATTTATGAAAAAATTTAGTTTTGGCGATGAGGAAAGAATTAGAACAGGAAAGAAAATTATTCGTGGTAGCCTTTTTTCTTACGCTTTTATCCTTTGTATAGATTTAGTTCTATCTGCAATACAATTGCTTGTAAGCAAAGGTGATGTTGAGGTGGTTTAGATTAGTTCTGTAAATATTACTACCTATTTAGTTGATGCTATAAATAACATGTTTTCCAATTTACTTGCTTCTATAAGTGATGCTATTTATGCTTTGTTAGATGATTTAGTTTTTATAGATGCCAGTATTGCCCATAATCTTACAGAAATAATTGGTAATAATTCTTATTCTGGTATAAATTTAATTTGTAATTCTCTTATATATGGATTTTTACTTTATTATTCTATTTCTTATATGTTATCTCATCTTACTTTTTCTCAAGTTGAAAGACCTTTTCAGTTTATATTCAAGCTTTTATTTTGTGTTATTGCATTAAATTGCAGTCAAATCATTTGCTCTTCTATAATTAATCTATTTTCTAATATTTCTCTTTTTATTAAGGAACTTGGTTACGATTTGCTTGGATATAAAATTTCATTTTCTACTTTTGTAAATAAAATAAATTCCAATTCTATTATACCTAATGAATCATTTAATTTATTCAGTTTTGACGGTGTTTTAAAAGGTATGACATCAATAGGTTTTATCAATCTTACTATTTCATATGCAATTAGATATGTTATGATTAAAGTTTTGATTATAATTTCTCCTTTTGCTATTCTATCATTATGTAACAATAAAACTAGTAGTTTCTTTAAATCTTGGATTAAGGTATTTATATCAATGCTATTCTTACAAATTTTAGTTGCAGTAATATTAGTTATTTGTTTTACAATAATTTATAAAGATAACATATTATTTTTACAAATAATTCATATTGGAATGGTTTACTCTTTAGTAAAAGCTAATACTTTTGTTAGAGAATTAATGGGTGGATTTTCTACAGATGTTAGTTTTAATTTCTCAAATATTTCTTCAATATTTAATAAAAAGGAGTGATTTTATTGAATTTTATATTTCCTCAGAATTATAATTTCAAAAATAAATTGTTTGGTTTTATGGATTATTTGACAGCTGTTTTTAATGTAATTTGGGCTTTAATTGTGTTTATTATTGTTAATATTATTAATTTCCCAATAAATATTAAAATAGGTATGTTCATAATATTATATTTTCCATTATTTCTTTTTAGTATTTTTGGTTTTAATAATGAAAATATTGTATATGTACTTGGTTATTTATTTAAATTTATTGCTCGTAGAAGAGTATATTTCTTTAGTAAGGATTGACAAATTAGCCTTTTGAATATAAAATTATATAATATTATATTAGAATTTATTTGGAGGATGTAATTTTATGTGGGGAGATATTGCAGTTGCTTTTCTTTTAGCATTTATAACAGCTTATGTTGTTACACCATATACTATAAGATTTGCAAATAAAATTGGTGCACTTGATGTTCCAAAAGAAACTAGAAAAATACACAAAAAGCCTATGCCCAGACTTGGTGGACTGGCAGTAATTGTAGGTTTTGCAGTTTCTATTATATATTTACTAGTTGTTTTATCAATTGAAGGAACTATAAATTTATTTGGACCAGAACAATATTATATTAAATTAATTGGTTTTTTCTCTGGTTTAATTATTCTTGGAGCATTTTGCTTCTTTGATGATTGGAAAAATATAAATCCTTATATAAAACTATTGGGACAAATTATTGCTGCAATAATAGTTGCAATATCTGGAATTCAAATTGATAAAATTACTCTTCCATTTTTTAATACAATTTTTACAGAAGAAGTAATTTCGATATTTATTACTGTTATATGGATTGTTGGTATTACAAATTCTATCAACTTAATAGATGGTTTAGATGGTTTATCTAGTGGAATTTCTTTAATTGCATGTATATCTCTAGTAATTATATTTGCATTAAATGGTTCCCCTTTAATAGCTATATTGCTTATTACAGCTTTAGCTGGTAGTATTTTAGGATTTTTACCATATAACTTTAATCCTGCAAAAACTTTTCTTGGCGACACAGGCTCTGATTTCTTAGGATATTCATTATCCATTATTTCTATTTTAGGTATGGCTAAAACCTATACTGCAATAGTTATAATTGCTCCTTTATTTGTATTTGCTTTACCTTTACTCGATACATTATTCGCTATAGTTAGAAGAATGATTAAAACAAAATCTATAAAAGGTGTTTTTAAAGCAGATAAAGAACATTTACATCATAAAATTATGAAAAAAGGATATACTCAGAAGCAAGCTGTATTTATGTTATATGGAATTAGCGCTACATTCGGAATGTTTGCGATTATACTTTTAGATAGTGGTTTGTGGAAAGCCTTATCATTTGCATTAATGGTTATTGCAATTATTGCAATTGGATATAAAGATATATTAAAAATTAATAATGATTCTACAAATACAAAAAAAGATGTATAACTCTACATCTTTTTTTCTTTTTTAAATACGAATAATTTACTTATTATGTAATTTCCTATTATTACTAATATTTGTGATATTAGTTTTATTATTTTGTCGCTAAACTTTAATACAGTTACTCCTATATACATTACTAGCATATCTAATATTAGAGTGGTTACTCTTGAGCCTATAAATTTTGTTCCTTCTTTTAGCTTATTTTTTTCTTTACTTTCAAATACGTATTTTCTATTTGTAAAATATGCAAATATTACAGCCACTATCCAAGATATTATATTAGCAATTTGTAATTCTATAGGATTATTTGGATTTAGAAAAGTGTATACGCATATATAATATGTTGCTATACTGACAATTGTGCTTAATACTCCAACTACTAGATAATTTATTATCTCTTTGTATTTTTTATATATTTTTAATAATTCATTCATTTCTTTCTTTCTCCCCATTATAATCATCTACAAAGTATAGGGGTCTATTTTTTGTTTCATTAAAGATTCTTCCTAAATATTCTCCTATAATACCTATTAATAATATTATTGTTCCAAAGAAAAATAGACATATTAATATAAGTGCTTGGAATGCTTGCATTGGAACACTTTGAGTTATACACTTTATAATTACATATATAAAGTAAACAAATAGCATTATAAATGTAGGTATACTTAAGTATGTTGATAGTCTTAGTGGTGATGTTGTAAATGATGTTATTCCATCTATTGCTAAATCTACTAACTTTTTATAGTTCCACTTTGTTGTCCCTGCTATTCTTGGATCTCTATCAAATAGAACTTCTTTTTTGTTATATCCTATCCAACTAAACATACTCTTTGAACACCTTTGAGATTCTCTCATTTTTCTTAGAGCATTTACACATCTAATATCTAATAATCTAAAATCTCCAGTATCTTTTTGTATTTCTACTCTAGTTAAACTTTGAAGTATTTTATAATACATTTTTGATGTGATTTTTTTTATGAAAGTTTCACCTTTTCTACTTCTCCTTTTTGCATATACATCATCATATCCTTCTTCCCAGTATTTTATTAATTCTGGTATTAACTCTGGTGGATCTTGTAAATCTGCATCTATAAATACAACTGCATCTCCATTTGCATAATCCATTCCTGCCATCATTGCTATTTCTTTACCGAAATTTCTTGAAAAATTCACATATGATATTCTGTTATCTTTTTCTCTTAATAACTTTAAAATATCTCTTGTTTTATCTTTACTTCCATCGTTTATAAACAACATTTCAAATTCATAATTGTCTATTTTATTGACTACTCCTGAAAGTCTATCATAAAGTTTTTCTAATGTTTCTTCTTCATTATACGCTGGTATTATTATTGTTATTTTCTTCATCTTTTACTTCACTTCCTTCATTATCTCCTTTAATCATTTCGTGATAGTCTTCCCCTAGTATATTCTCGTTATACCATGTTGAATATTTCTTCATCTCATCATTAAAGTAATCAAACCCTAATTCTTCAGTAAGTGTTGGAACTCCTGAATATAAATTTGTTCCTAATCCTAAACGATTCCCTTCTATTTCTGCACCAATACTTGCAAGTATTGTAGGATACATATCCATTATTGTAAATTGTCTATTTACATTGTTAGTTCTCTCTATAGCAGGATTTATTATAACATTATATACTGTTCTTAAATAATCTTTACCTGCTCTATCTTCATAGAAATCTGTTTGCATGCCCAAATGATCTCCTAGTATAACTATTGTTGTATTTTCATAGAATTCTTGTTCTTTTACCCATTCTACAAATTCATATATTGATTTTGAAGAATATGCATATACATTTTCATATTGAGAATCAAATTTTTTTTCTGCATTTTTGCTTAAATATCCATCTTCAAAATGTGTATCAGCTGTAATCATAATATAGTTAAATGGCTTGTCCTGTTTTGAAAGTTCTGTTATTTCTTCCTTTGACCATTTAAATAACTTATCATCTTCAAAGCCCCACCACTCTTTATCTTTTAATGTCATCTTTCCAATTTCTATTGCATAGTTAAAGTCATATACTTTGTAGTCTCCATTTGTTTTAAAATATTGTTCTCTTCCTCCAAAGGTTGCCTCTGAGCCCATCATTACTTCTAAATTATATCCTTGTTCTTTTAATATTTCCCCTAATGCATATGCTCCATCAACAAATTTCCCACTTCCATTATATTGATTTTTATCTTTTAAGATATCTACCGTTTTTAATGGTATTCCTGCAGTCATTCCAACAATTCCACCTGCAGAAAAATTTGTTCCATGTGTTTCTAATGCTCCTCCTATACTTTCGTTATGAGAAAAATTAGTATTGTCTTTAGCAAGTTCTTCTAATTCTGGTATTATTGAATATTCCCATGCTCCACCATTTGCTTTGCTTAGTACAGTATTTTCCATACTTTCTGCTATTATAATTATCAGATTTCTTTTTTCTTCTGGGAAAGTTATATTAATATTTCTTCCATCTACATATGTTTTTTCATATAATTCTGTATCTTGTATCATGTTTTTTATGTAAGTATGTATTTTGAAATTAAATACTACAAATAGCATCGCTATAACAAATACTATTAAGGCATATACTGCTTTATGGTTAGCAATAAATTCTATCGGATATATTTGAATCTTGTAATCTTTCTTTCTTCTTTTTATAAATAATTTTTTCTTATCATTACTAAATGTCAGTACATATAGTATCGTAAAGAGTATAACTACTGGTATAATACAAGAAAAGATTACATTATTTACAACACTTTCTGATGTGTGCTCTACTCCATTTACCAAATAGTATAATATCTGATCAAACTCTTGATTAGGATAATTTATACGATAGTATAATGATCCTATTATACAAATTGACGATATTAATAATATAAAAAACATTATTACATTTCTTATTTTTTTCTTCATATTTTCACCTTTATTATTACATATTGTATTATTTTAAATATCTTTTTATTATTGCATCCGCTATTCTTATACTTGCTTTTCCATCCCCATAAGGATTACTTGCTTTACTCATTTTTTCATATACTTTTTTATCAGCCAATAATTCCTTTGTAAGAGTATATATTTTTTCCTCATCAGTCCCTGCTAATTTTAATGTTCCAGCTTCTATACCTTCTGGTCTTTCTGTTGTATCTCTTAATACTAACACCGGTTTACCTAATCCAGGTGCTTCTTCTTGTATTCCTCCACTATCTGTCAAAATTATATGTGCTCTATTTATAAAGTTATGAAAATCTATTACTTCTAATGGCTCTATTAATCTTATTCTTTCATCATTACCTAGAATTTCATCTGCTACTTCTCTAACTTTTGGATTTAGATGAACTGGATATACAACTTTTACTCCTTCAAACTCATCTACTATTCTCTTTATTGCTTTAAACATATGACGCATTGGTTCTCCTAAGTTCTCTCTTCTATGAGCAGTAAGTAATATTAGCTTGTCATCTCCAAGCCAATCAAAGATTGGATGTATGTAATTCTTTTTTATTGTTGTTGATAATGCATCTATAGCTGTATTTCCGGTAACATATATATCCTCTTCTTTTTTTCCTTCTTTTAGTAGACTTCTCTTACTATTATCTGTTGGAGCAAAATGCATATCTGCCATAACTCCGACCATTTGTCTATTCATTTCTTCTGGATATGGCGAATACTTATTCCATGTTCTTAGACCTGCTTCAACATGGCCAATGTCTACTTGATTATAATATGCTACCAATGCTCCTGCAAATGTTGTAGTTGTATCTCCATGTACTAGTACAATATTAGGTTTTTCTTTTTTAATTACTTGTTCTAGCCCCTGCATTGCTCTACTTGTTATATCACTTAAAGTCTGACCTTGGCTCATTATATTTAAATCATAATCTGGTTTAATGTTAAAAACTTCTAGCACTTGGTCTAACATCTGTCTATGCTGAGCTGTAACACATACTATACACTCTATTTCTTCTCTCTTCTTTAGTTCTTTTACAAGTGGTGCCATTTTTATTGCTTCTGGTCTAGTACCAAAAACAGTCATGACTTTTACTTTATTCATTTTTATCTGCTCCTTTTAATATTAAAATTATATATTTTATAAGTTTTAGTTGTCTACTAATTCTTTTAGGTTCTTTTATTAACCTATATAACCATTCTAGATTACTTTTAATTACCCATTGTGGTGCTCTCTTTTTAGTTTTGCTTATTACATCAAAAGAACCACCTACAGGCATTAATATCTTGGCTTTTAATTCGTTTTTATGTTTTATTATAAATTCTTCTTGTTTTGGTGAACCTAATCCAACAAACAATATATCAATTTGCTCAGCTTTTAATTTATTGAGTACTTTTATTTCATCCTCATAGCCATCAGATGTTCCAATTATTTTAATCTTTGAGAATTGTTTTTCTAATTCTATTTTCGCCTTTTCAGCAATACCATTTTCACTTCCATATAAATATATATTACTTGAATATTCTTGTGATTTTTTGCAGATTTCCATCATTAAATCTATTCCAGTAATTCTTGTCTTTATATTTCCATTCTTTTTCTTAGATGCCCATACTATTCCGTGCTCCATCTGGAATCTGATATTTTTGTTTATTTAAATTTTTTATAAAATATTTATTTTTATAATTAGATATTACTATCTCAGGATTAATATTTACTATAAATTGTTGATTATTATCTTCATAATCTTTAAAAATATTTGTCAACAATTCTTCTAAATTATATGTACATACGTCAAATCCCAATACTTGTTCTTTTTTCATATTTATTATTCCTTTCTTCATGTACATACTTGTTTTTCAAATTATACTTTATTATTCTTTGCTTAGAATTTTATACTTGTCCATATATTCATTGCATTTAATTTCAAAATCATCTTTTGCCTTTTTTACAAACGTATCTAAAATCAAACCTCCAAAGAATGCTTGTATTGCTGATAAATAAAAGAAAACACTTGTTATAAATGATGGAACTTTAGGCACTAATCCTGTACTAAAGTATTCTACTAAAACTGGTATTAAAAATGCTGTTCCAATTACAAATAAAAACATTGATAGCAAAGAAAAGAATGCAAATGGTTTATAATTTTTGTATAGTTTTATTATTGTTTTTATTACTCTAAATCCATCAGAATATGTGTTTAGTTTAGATACACTTCCTTCTGGTCTATCTCTATATTCTATTATTAGATTCTTTACAAATAGATTTTTATCTAAACTGTGTATAGTCATTTCTGTTTCAATTTCAAAACCTTTTGATAATACAGGAAATGTCTTTACAAACTGATAACTAAATGCTCTATATCCAGTCATTACATCTCTAATATCACTTTTATATATCATATTAATCATTTTTCTAACTAATACATTTCCTAAGTTATGAAATGGTCTTTTATTTTCTGTGAAATATGTTGATGATAATCTGTCTCCTACAACCATATCTGCTTTATCATTTAAAACAGGTTCTATCATTTGCCTTGCACATTCTGCAGGATAAGTATCATCACCATCTGTCATTATATAGCATTGTGCATCTATTTCTCTAAACATTGTTTTTATTACGTTTCCTTTTCCTTGTTTTTTCTCATATCTAACTATTGCACCTGCTTCTCTTGCAATTTTGTCTGTTCCATCACTTGAATTATTATCATAAACATATATTTTTGCTTCTGGCAATTCTCTTTTAAAATCCTCTACTACCTTTTTTATTGTTTTTGCTTCATTATAGCATGGTATTAGTACTGCAATCTTGTCCATATTTCCCCCCTTCAAAGTATTTTTTGTTTATTCTTTTCTGTCTATCTCGTATTGCTCTATCATTTTTATTATGCTTTTAGCTTTTTCCTCCCAAGTATTATCTAATGCTTCTTTTTTTAGTATATTATAATATTCATCTGTTTTTTTATCTGATAATTCTACTGCTTTATCTACTAGGCTAATAAATTCTTCTTTATTATTTGCTATAAATACTGACTCGTACTTTCTACATTCTTTCATATTAGTTGTTACTATTGGCTTACTTAAAGCCATGTATTCAAATAATTTTAATGGAGATGTTGCATTTGTAATATCATTAATTACAAATGGTATTGTACATACATCAAATTTACTTGAATAATTTTGAAGTTCATTATATGATTTTGAACCTAAGAAGTAAATATTTTTTTGCTTTTCTATATTAGATTTATCATATGTGTCATCATATTTTACTCCTAGAAGCACTATGTTGTATTCTGGTCTTTTTTTAGATAAGTATTTTATCATATCATAATCAAACCAAGTAGCTAAAGCTCCATAGTATCCTATTATTTTCTTTCCACTTTTTAAAATGCTTTCAAATTTTTCGTCATATTTATAATTTTTATCTATGTTTTGAAAATGCTCATAATCAACACCATTTGATGAAAATACTAATTTTTCTTTTCCTCTTTTTGATAATATGTCTTTTTCTAAATCCTCCGCTGTAACTACAATAAACACATTTTCCTTATCTTCAATAGCATAATTGTATTTATCTGTTAGGTTTTGTGGTAATGCTTTTGATCCCACTATTTCTGGACTTAAGTCATCAATATATTCATATATTATTTTATATCCATTATCTATATATTTTTTAAGCTCTTTTATTGGCATTGTAAAATCTGTAGAATATATTTGAATATACTTCTCACATGATTTTTCTTTTATTTTTTTGAATATTATATTTTTTAATGCTCTATTATTAAAATTTACAAGATATAAATTTTCAGATTGCTTTTTTATTGATGAAACTTTATCTGTCATTTCAGTAACTTCATAAAGCATTAAACAGTTATTTTTTGCAAGATTTCGTGCAATGTGCTGTGGTCTTTGGAATAATGGCACATCCCAACCAAACGTACTTTTCCAAATGATAATTCTATCATACCTATCTTCTAGAATTTCATTTATTTGTTTCCTGTATTCTTTCTTATTAAATATTCCTTTAATATACGATATTAAGTTCAGTTTTGATAAATAATTTATATATGCATATCTAAATATCTTTTTTGTTGTCTTTATTATTCCATCTTTTTTTAGAACTACTAATAGTTTTTCCATCTTTTCTTTCATAATTCTTTTCTCTCCATTTTTTTACTATGACATATATTATCCATGTTGTTGTAACCCAGAATAATAACATTGTAGAATATACATATCTTGTCATTGCAACTGGAATTGCAGGTGCAAGGCTTATTGTGTTAAATATAATTGGTAACAAAATTAATATTACCTTTTTATTTTTTAATATATATGCAATTATTATCATAGATATAATGCTAATATACATATATCCTGCCGGTCTAAGTAATAATGTTCCTATTTTTCCACTTTGGAATTTTACTGTTTGTTCTTGTAATATATCTAATAATGCTGGTATTTTTGAATTTTCCTCTAATTCTGGATATACATCTTTATATAACCATAAATCTGTTTCTGTAAACATTCCGACTGTATAAGAGTCTTTAAATGGAATTGGACTATATAAGAAAGATGTCAATTTAATATAATGTTTTATTACAATAAGCGGATGCTTTAAAAATACTTTTACAGCAAATTTCATATATTCAGATCCATTTTCTTTTATTGCATCTATATTTTGTGAATTTATACTATAATCCATATTATATTGATTATATGTTTCTTTTAATTTTTGTACATCTACATATTTTGATAATTCCTGTATCTCCTCTTCAGTTAAACTAACTTTATCTTCGTTTAATAATCTTGCCATTATATGCGAAATTGGTCCATAAGTATTTGCATAACTTGCTTCTTGAACATTTAATAAGTCTACTACTACTGTATTTAATAATAAATATACTATTGTCCATATTGCAATTAGTATATATACTAATTTTTCTTTTCTATACATAATTACCATTGTTATTAAGAATAGAAATACTACTATTATTCCATTATGTCTAAATAATGAAATAAACAATAGTGTTATTGCTAATGCAATTATGTTTCTTAATTTTTTAAAATAATCTTTATTGTTTATTATGTCTAATATCATTGCAGATAGTAAAACTATAAATGCAGAATACATTATATCTTTTAATAAAGTTACTGCAAAATTATAATTTAATGGCACTATTGCAAACAATATACTTGATATGATTAAATATTTTTTGTTAACATTGTAATATTTATTTAGTCTGCTCATAAAGTAGCCCATTACAAATGCCATAAAACAACATTGGACTAAAATTACAAATCCAGGTGTATTAAAAATTCGAGATATTAGGAAAATATATAATGTATTAAATACAGGATGCCATGTAGTATATTCACCTGTTTGCACTTGATTCCATTGTACTAATGCATCACTTACGAGTATTCCTGGCCAATATGCAAGTAATGCTATTATAAATATTAAAGCTATTGGCAATGCATATATCAATCCTATCTCTGACATTTTATTTATAATTTTTTTCATTTAGTCTTTCTCCTTTTTAAAAGGTCAATAATATCTTTTGACTTTTGTTCCCAAGTATTTTGTTTTGCTTCTTCTAATAATAATTTTTTATAATTTTTATCATTTTCTTTTTCTATCACCTTTGGTATCATGTTAATAAATTCCTGATGATTTTTTGCTATATTCACACTTTTATATTTTTTACATTCTCTCATGTTCGTTGTTAGTATAGGCTTCTGTATTGCCATATATTCAAACAATTTTACTGGTGATGTTGATTCTGTTATTTCATTAATCAAAAATGGTATTGTTAGTAAATCCATTCTTGCAGCATAATTAATTAATTCTTTATAATTTATTTTTCCTAAATAATATACGTTTTCATTTTCAAGTAATCCACTCTTTTTTAAAGATTTGTCATATTCTAGACCTATTAGAATTATTGCATACTCTGGATATTTTTTTGCTACTTTATCCATTAACTCATAATCAAACCATTTTGCAAGAGCTCCATAATATCCTATTGTGTTTTTGTATTTTTCTTTTATTTCCTGAAGTTTTACTGGTGTCTGTACTGTTTTATCTATTTTAAAATCTTCTATTGTTACCCCATTAGTTGCTAATATAAAATTGCTCTTTCTTATTTTCTTTACATCATTATATAATTTATCAGCTGTTGCAACTATATAACATTTTTCATTATTCATTATAAAGTTATGCTTTTCAATAAATTCTTCTGGTATACTAGAAGTTATGTCTTCATGTATTTCATCTATATATTCATATAATATTTTATCTTTTTTATCTAATGCCTTTTTTATCAATGATGTTTTAGATATTATATCCGTAGAATATAAATGTAATACTCTTTTTTTAGTTTTTATATTAAATAAATAATCAAATTCTGTTGTTATATATAAGTTTTCATTAATCTTTTTATATACATCCACATTATCATACATACAATTAGCTGTACAGAAAAAATATAATACATCATCTCTTTTAGATAATTGTAGGGCAATTTGTTGAGGTCTTTGAAATATTGGCAAATTCCATTCTGTATATGGATAAAATACAAAAATATATTTATATTTTTCATTTTTACATAGTTCTTCTAATTCTTCATATTTTTCTTTCTTGTTCTCTATCCTTTTTCTTCTACGTTTATAGCATCTTTTTACATCCATATTATCAAGTTTAACAAATATCCTATATGTAACTTTCTTCAAGAACTTAATTATAAATCCTATTATTCCATTTGTTTTTATTGAAGCGGTTATCCTTTTAAATTTATTCATCGTTCTCCCTTATCTCTCTTAATATTTAGATTTTAACCTGCCTATTAAGCATATTTCTAGCAGTTAATACTTTTTACGTATTCTTCACAAATTTCTTTTGCAGGTCCTATTTTCTTAACTTGTCCATGCTCTAACCATACTACCCTATCGCATATCTTTCCTATCTGTTCAATTGAATGAGAAACAAACATTACTGTTGTTCCCCCACCAATCATGCTTTTCATTTTTGCTTCACTTTTTTGTTGAAAAGCCATATCTCCTACTGATAATATTTCATCTACTATTAGTATTTCTGGGTCAACTATTGTAGCTATTGAGAAAGCTAATCTAGCTGTCATACCTGATGAGAAGTTTCTTACTGGAACATCTAAAAAATCTCTTAACTCAGAAAAATCTACTATCTCATCAAATTTCTCTTCTATAAATTCTCTACTATAACCCAAAACTGCTCCATTTAAAAATATATTTTCTCTTGCAGTTAAATCCATATCAAACCCTGCCCCCAATTCAATCATCGGGCAGATATTTCCATATGTTTCTACTGTACCTTTTGTAGGTTTCATAACACCTGCTATTATTTTTAATAATGTTGATTTACCAGCTCCATTACTTCCAATAAATCCCACTACTTCTCCCTTTTTTACTTCAAAACCTACATTCTTTAATGCCCAAAATTCTTCCTTCTTAGGTTTATTCTTTTTAGATTTAAATATATTTATAAAAAATAATTTTAGTGAAAAATTTTTTTCTATTCCTAGATTAAATCTCATAGAAACATCATTTACTTTTATCATTTTTCCTCCTACATATAGTATATAAATTTATCTTGATTCTTTTTGAAAATTAATAATCCTATTATTAGTACAGCTACTGATGAAACTAAGCATATTCCCCAAGTAAATAGCTGAGGAATTCTTCCATATAAAATTATCTCTCTCGCAAAATTTATATAGTGATATAATGGGTTTAATTTTAAAACTATTTGTAATTTTTCTGATATCATTGATATATCATACATTATTGGTGTTAAATACGTCCACATCATTACTATGATTCCATAAATATAAAACATATCTCTTAGAAATACTGATATTGTTGATAATATAAGTCCCATACCCAATGTAAACATAAATAAACAAATAAATGTATATGGTAAAAATAAATGATATATGTTTATTCCTGTTCCTGTAGCAATTAAAACAATATATAATGGTATAAGTGTTAATAAAAAGTTAATTCCTACAAATAAGCATTTAGATAATGGAAATATATATTTTGGTATGTATATTTTATTTATTAATTGAAAATTTGCTACTACTGAGCTCATAGATAAATTTGTTGCTTCACTAAAATAGTTGAACATTACTAGACCTGAAAGTAAATATGCTAGATAGCTTACTCCTGGTGTACTCATTCTAAATATATTTGAAAAAACTATTGCCATTACAATCATAGTTAGGATTGGATATAATAAGCTCCAAAGCACTCCTAAAAATGATCTTTTATATTTCACTTTAAAATCTCTACTTACTAATTGCTGTAATAAAAAAGAATATTTCTTTAGATTTATAATTACGTTTTTAAATAACATATTTTTCCTCCAATATCTGCCTAATTATATAACAAAACACTTAAATAATCAACCCTTTACCTTATTATTGAATTTATAAATTTTTACACAAAAATTAGGAACCCAATTGGGTTCCTATCATGATACATTTAATTCTACTTATACTTTTCTATTTGCTATCTCTATCGCCTTTGCAACCATTGATCCACACTGTTTTGAAGATACGTTGCTCCACCCACCATCACGTTTTACTATATCATATACTCCTAATTCTTTTGCTATTTCTGCTTTTAAACTTTCAGACATTAAGTTCTTATTTGTAGACATCTTAAAATCCTCCTTAGAAAAATGGACTTAAAGTAATTCATTTTTCTAAGTTTATTATGTGTATTTTTTTTGATTTAACACGAGGCAATTTTTTCAATTTAAAATTACTGAGTTAAAATTCCGTCTTGAGTTTCAATAATAACTAATATATTCTCTTCTTCTCCAGTATCTGCATTTACATATACTAAAAAGTCTGTATCATTTATCTTACCCTTAAATTCATAACAAAATATTTCTGTATTCCATTCTGTTGGAATTATTGCCAACCCTTCACTTGTTATTTCTAATTTATTATTTAATGAATCTTTTGCTTCACCCATTGTTATAGAAGGTGTTTCAATAGTTCTTTCTGTATGATTATTTAAATAACCAGTTGTTTCTATTCCTAATACTTCCCCATTATCTAATGCAATCTTAACTTTTATTAAATCCGGATATATTATTACATCTTCTTGTTTATATGCATAATTTATTGTAACTGCTCCGCCTTGTTTTAAATAGTAAGTCGGTTCCATATCTGGTATTCCTAGATTATTTAAGAAATCTTTTCCAATTTGATTTGCTTCTTCTATTTGTATTTTTTCTTCTGTAACTTCACGATTATAATTTGCAACTACAATATGCCCACCTTTTTTTGATATTGATATTGTTAATGGATTATTTTTATCTCCATCTTTTACTGTTATTGAAAAATCGTATACTACTATATCTCCATTTTCAACTAATCCATTTAACTTTATATCCCCAACTCTATCTTCACCTATAAAACTTATTGCTTTTTGTTTTGCCTGCTCTTCTGTTACATCTTCTCCTACTAAACCTTTCTTTTCAGAACTTTCTATATGTTCTGAATATGCACCATCATATATTAAACCTTCATATTCTCCAAAATTTTCATCTATATTACTGAAACTTGTTGCAGATAAATTATCTACCTGTTGTGCAAATGTTGTATCTAGATCTTCTGTTAGTTCTTTCCAACTTATTTTTCCATTATTCATATCTGATGATAGTTGTTCTAAAGTATTTCTTAAATCTACTGAATAATCGTGTAAAGTTTTTAAATTATCTAAATCCTCTTGAGTTAAGTCCTCTCCATCTATAGCTTTTTTGGCTAATGTATGGCTATAATCACTTACTTGATTTAGAAATTTAGCTGTATTTGATAATTCGTTTGTTGATATTGGCAATTGTGATAAATATACTTGTGCTAAGTTTGCCTGCCTCCACACATGTATTAAAGTTTCTGCTCCATGTTCTGATGAGCTTGTAATCATTGATTTTGCCAAATAATTTTCCACATCATTAATATAATCTATTAGCTCATAAAAGGCTAAATTATAGCTATTTTCTGTTGC
Organism: Clostridia bacterium; assembly: GCA_045650705.1. Classification (GTDB taxonomy): domain Bacteria; phylum Bacillota; class Clostridia; order TANB77; family CAG-508; genus UMGS1781. The sequence goes on along the minus strand of JAZRRK010000025.1, from coordinate 37,564 downwards.
TATTATATATTCACTTTTTTGTCTATACCAAAGTATTGCCATTACTATTATTGCTATTATTAATACAATAGCAACACCATACATATAATTTTTTTTCATTGTTTTTAAAATATTATTTTTCATTATATCTCTCCTTTAAATTTTATATACAGAAGTGATGTTTTCCAATTGTCTTAACTATCGTTTTTGACCAAATCCAGCTACTTGTAGCTGTATTTGGATTAAAATAATATATACATCCATTTGTTGGATCCCAACCATTCATTGCATCTTGTGCAGCTTTATATACTGTTGAATTTTCATCTATTGGATGGTTTATTTGACCATCTGATACTGCTGTAAATGCTCCTGGTTGATATATAACTCCTGCAATTGTATTTGGAAAATCAGAGTGTTTTACACGATTTAATATAACGGCACCAACTGCAACTTGTCCTTCATAACTTTCTCCTCTTGCCTCTCCATTTATTGCTCTTGCTAATAATTGTAAATCTGAAGTATGGCTGCCTCCTTGTGCTAATTCTTCATTTGAATATGAAAATATGATTAATGCAATTGGTACCAATAAAATTGTTATTAATATAATTATCTTTTTCATAAATCTCCTTTTTAATAATTTATACAAGTTTTATCATATAATCTAAACTTATTAAATTCATTCGTCTCACTGTGTCCCGACGCTTTAATAGAAATTGTATAGCTTACTCATGAGCCTCTTTCCTTCAGGCTTCCGCTTTCGCTCCCTCCAGGAACATCCCTCATTCGTAAGCTTAACAATTTCTAATTCAAGCTCTGGTCGAACGCTCGACTCTCTCATTTAATAATTTTAGATTTTAGTTAATATTTATCTTTATTTTTCCTTTAATTTATTAAAATATTCTTTTTTTGTAAATTTTATGGTATAATATTTTTGATTCTATATTATTATTAAATTGTTCAAACGGAGGTTTTTGTGAATAAAATTTTAATTTTTTATGGTTCTTATGGCGGTGGACATTTATCTGCTGCTAGAAATATTAAAGATTATATTGAAAATAGTTATCCAGATTCTGAAATTTTATTAATTGATTGTATTGAATACATTAATAAAATTTTAAATAAAGTTACTACAAAAGCATATGTTGATTTTTCTAAAAATGCTCGTTGGATTTGGAAACAAATATATTATGGTTCAGAAAATGGTAGTCTTTCCAAATTAAGTAATTCTATTAATAAAGTAATGGCTATTAAACTTAATAAATTAATTCAGGAGTTTAGTCCTAATTTAATGATTTCTACTCATCCTTTTAGTAGCCAAATGTGTGCACTTCTAAAAGAAAAAGGTAAATTTAGTTGTCCTTTAGCAACTGTTATGACAGATTATGCTCCTCATAACCAATGGATTGTACATAATAATTTCGTTGATTACTACTTTGTAGCTCATGAAGGTATGAAAGAAGAATTGATAAATAGAGGTGTTAATGGCAAAAAAATTTTTGCTACTGGAATTCCTCTTTCAAATAGATTTCTACTTCATTATAATAAGGAAAAAGTTTTAAATGAATATAACTTATCTATTGATAAAAAAACTATATTATTCTTCGCTGGTGGAGAATACGGTTTTGGAAAAGATAAAACTTTTAATATGTTAAAATCAATTATAAGTAATTTTCCTTACCTACAAGTAATTGCAATTGCAGGAAAAAATGAAAAAATGAAAGAACGTTTTGATGAATTGGTTTCTGAAACTCGCTCAGCAGATACTGTTAAGATTCTATCTTATACTAATAAAGTTCCTGAACTTATGAGTGTTTCTGATTTAGTTATTACTAAACCTGGTGGGCTTACAACAACAGAAAGCCTCGCCTCTGGATTGCCATTAATAATAATAGATCCATTGCCTGGCCAAGAAGAAGAAAATGCACAATACGTTGAGCAAAATGGAGCTGGAATTTGGATTAGAGAAAATGCTAACATTGAAAAAATACTTTATGACGTATTTAATTCACCTTACGCACTTCAAAGTATGAAAATAAAAGCAAGATTAATTGCAAAGAAAAATTCTACAAAAGACATTTGTAAAATCTTATTAGGCTAGTATTAAAAAAACCTTCACCTCATATATTTAATTGAGGTGAAGGTTTTGTGCATTTCAGATTTTTCTAATTCTGAACTTGTAGTTTTAGCAAGTAGTTTAGCTATTTCTATTTCTAATCAATGTAATAAAGAAGATATAGCAATTCTTGCTGCTTTTTTTACTACTTTAGGAGATAATCTTGCAATATTATCTTTATAATTTTAAAAAAAGACGACCTGTGGTCGCCCTATATGTTATCATTTTATATTTCTCGTCTACCTTCCAATGCTTTACTTAATGTTACTTCATCAGTATACTCTAAATCTCCACCAACCGGTATTCCATGTGCTATCCTCGTTACTTTTATTCCTATTGGTCTTATTAATTTAGATAAGTATATAGCTGTTGCTTCCCCTTCTACTCTTGGGTTTGTTGCTATAATTATTTCTTTTACATCTATATCTTTCAAACGTTCTAGTAATTCTTTTATCTTTATATCTTCCGGTCCAATTCCATTCATTGGAGATATTGAACCATGTAAAACATGGTAAACCCCTTTAAATTCATGTGTTTTTTCCATTGCTACTACATCTTTTACATCTTCTACTACACATATTGTAGTCTCATCTCTTTTAGGACTTGAACATATTGGACAAGGATCTGTATCTGTAATATTAAAGCACTTTGAACAATATTTTAGATTTTTCTTTGCTTCTACTATTGAATTTATAAATTCATTTGTCCCATCTTCGCTTAAATTCAGCATATGAAATGCTAATCTTGTTGCTGTTTTATGTCCTATACTTGGTAATTTTTCAAAATTTTCTATTAGTCGTTCTATTGTTGGTGAATAGTATGACACGTTTACCTCCTACATTAATCCTGGTATATTATATTTTCCAAATTGTGTTGCTTGTGCACTATCTACTTTCTTCATTGCATCATTTACACAAGTAATTATTAAATCTTGTAACATTTCTACATCATCTGGATCAACTACATCTTTGCTTATTTTTATTTCCTTTATTTGTTTACTTCCTGATACTTTTACACTAACTGCTCCTCCACCTGCTGTAGACTCAAATTCTTTTACTTGTAATTCTTCTTGTGATTTTTCCATATCTGCTTGCATTTTTTTTGCTTCTTTCATTAATTGATTGATGTTCATTCCACCAAATCCTCCCATTCCTCCTGGGAATCCTCCTCTTTTTGACATAACTTAATCATTCCTTCCTTCAAAAATATTTTATTCATCTATTACATTAAATGGTAAATCCATTTCATCTGCTAGACTTTCTATCCCTTGTTTATTAGTTACCTTTTCTTTTTCTTCTGCTTTATCTAATATTTTTATTTTCATTGTTGTACCTTGTTCCATTGATATTATCTTTTCAAGCAAGGTTTTATTATCATGATCTTCTATCACTTTTTTTGCAAAATCTGTAGCTTTATTCGGAAATTCTATTCCTACTTGCAAATCATTTAATAATACACCTCTTGTACCTATAAGATTAGCATACATCGTCATTTTTCCGCTTTGTCTTACTTGGTCTAAAACTTTTTGCCAATATGGAACATATTTCCCTGTATTCTTAATTAGTTGTACTTGTTCTTCTTTTTTAATTTTCTCTTCTACTTTTGGTAAATTATTTTCTATCTTTTGATTATTAATTTGTACTTTTTTAGTATCAGTATTTACTTTATTGCTTATCAACTCTAAATTTTCAAACTTTAGCTCCATACATGATTTTATTATTCCTGTTTGAAATATTATATTTTTTTGTGTAGATGCTTTCATATTACTACTCAATTCAGATAATTCATATATTAGTTTTAATAATTCCTCTTTTGTAGTATTATTAACTAACTCTTCTATAAATTGTATATCTTCCTTACTATATAATTCTAACTTCTGTGTAGTTTTATAAACAAGCATATCTTTAATATATTTTATAACTTCCCAAAGGAAATTATCTAAATCTTTACCCTCTTTTATTATTTCGTTTGTTGCTTCTATGGCGCTCTCAGGGTTCTTTTTTATAATATATTCTGATAATTGTCTAATATATGTAAGTTTTGGCATTCCTACTAAATCCCTTATTTTATCTTCATCTATAATGCCTTCTGCATCCTGACTGCATCTTTCTAATATGCTTATGCCATCTCGCAATGCTCCTTCTGCAAGTATTGCTACCATTTTTAATGCTTCATCTGTTATCTCTATATTACTTTCTTTGCATATTATTTTTAATCTCTTTGCAATATCTTCAACTGAAATTCGCTTAAAATCAAATCTTTGACATCTTGAAAGTATAGTAGCAGGTAGCTTTTGAGGCTCTGTTGTTGCCAAAATAAATTTTACGTGTTCTGGAGGTTCTTCCAATGTTTTTAATAATGCATTGAATGCTCCAGTTGATAACATATGTACCTCATCTATTATATATACCCTATATTTTGCAATTGTTGGTAAAAAATTTACCTCATCTCTTATTGCTCTTATATCTTCTACACTATTATTTGATGCCGCATCCATTTCTACAACATCTGTTAAAGATCCTTCTAATATTGCTTTACAATTTGCACATTCATTACATGGTTCTCCATCTTCTTTTGGATTCAAGCAATTTACTGCTCTTGCCATAATCTTAGCAGCAGAAGTTTTTCCTGTTCCTCTTCCTCCACTAAATAAATATGCATGTCCTACTCTATTTGCAATTATTTGATTCTTTAGAGTTTTAGTTATATGTTCTTGTCCTACCATTTCATTAAAATTTATTGGTCTAAATTTTCTATATAAAGCGGTATATGCCATTAATTATCATCCTTTCTGGCCATTTTACCCTTATAGATTATAAGTTAACCTTTCTATGGAAAGCAATCCACATAAACGGAACTATTTATCGCTGCTTCCTTCCGGACCTGACGAGGTTCATAGCTTTTTATTGAATCACTCTCCATACAAAGGTTAACTTCATCTTTTTCTATTATATAATGGCTTTTCAATTTTATCAAGTATTTTCGTAATATTTTTTTAGTTTTTACATCTTTTGCTTGCTTTTTTGTCAATTTTATGATATGTTGTATCTCATAGGGAAAGAGAAGAATCAGATGTGGTTTGCCTCCTTAAAGGAGGTGAGGCGTATGATAGAACAAAATTTAATTACAACTATTTACATATTATTTTATTCTTTAATTTTAGTAACTATCATCGCGATTGCCTTAATTATTGTTTTAACGATAGTTTTGTGTAAAAGCGAAAACCAATAAAAAACAGACACATCTGCAACTTTTGCCAAACAGATGTGTCTAATCACATATTGAGGCAAACCACGTTTGTGGCTTCTCTTTTCCTTATGTATATATTATAATTTATATTTTTCAAAAAGTCAACTATTAATTAAATTCTTTTAAATACTGTTTTTAAATCTGTATATTCTTTTGTCTCTACACCTTCTTGTAATATGTTTCCTGTAGGTAAATCTAAGGTCATTTTTGTTTTTAATTTTATATTATCTTCTAATTCTATGATTAAATAAAATTTTAGTTGAAACTTTACATCTTTTTCTTCTATTCCAAGAGCATTAAGTAAAGTTCCATCTACTTTTATTTGTTCATCTTCTTTATAATTAATTACTCCTAATTTATTAATTATTATTGAAAAATCAATTATTCCACCTTGATTTGATATTTCCAGATTTTCTCCTTTTAGATATGTCTCTTGTGCCCCTAGGTATTCCAAACTGTCTCCTATCTTATATTGTTCTTCATATTCATAAAGTTTTGTTCCTTGTGATGGTCTATAAATTTCTATATCTTTTATAGTTTCTTTTTTATCTATTTGTATATTGTTTATAATTACTTTTCTAATTATGGCGTCTTTCTTATACTCTGGATTCTTTTCTATAGATATTTTTACATCATTATTTTGTATCACATTGGCAGTATATGAATCTTCTACTTTTTGTATATCATCAGTCTTCGCACTACTTACAACTACCATTTTTGATATCTTAAAAGCTGGTGTTGCTTCACCTTCTACAGTATATTTGTACATAATAAAAAATACTACTATTAATGCAATTATAATAAATAACGCACTTATATATAATCCTATGTTCATTTTTTGTTTATTATATCCTGGCATCTTATCCTCCGTTTTCTTCTTAAATTTTTAAAGAAATCTTTTAAAATATATTCACTTTCTTCTTGCATTATCCCAACTTCAATGTTTACTCCGTATTTTTCTTTGTATTTTTCTATATCAATTTCTTCTTCCTTTTTTGGATCTAATGTTCCTATATATATATTCTTTACTCTTGAGGCAATTACTGCTCCCATGCACATTTCACATGGTTCTAGTGTCACATACAAATCGCAGTCTAATAATCTCCAATTGTTTAACTTTTTATTTGCTTTTTGAATTGCTAAAATTTCCGCATGTGCTGTTGCAGTTTGTTTTGTTTCTTTTAAATTATGGGCTCTTGAAATTATCTTCCCATCCTTTACAATTACTGCTCCTACTGGAATTTCTAGTTTTTCATAAGCCTTCTTAGCCTCTTTTAAAGCTTGTTTCATAAATTTTACTTCCATAAGATTTCCTCTTTATTTAATGATGAAAATAGTATATCATAAATATAAAAAAATGACAATAAAAAAAATTTGTTGTGTAAACAAAATGAATATATAATATATGATACTTTTTTGAAACAATATATACTGTTCCATTTTTTATTTTTAATAAAATAGGTTCATGCATTAGATTGTAATAAGCACTATCCCTTTTTATAAAAAATTTTACCCCCCTGTTTTCACAGAGGGGTTAGGAAGCAACTCTGCCACCTATTAGTCCCAGCGATTGTCATAAGCAACGCCTGTCATTATCCAGAATAACAAAGCAAGTATAAAGGATAACATTCCCCACCAGAAATATGCAACGTTATTAGGGTAGATACTGATTCCATTTGGAACAGTAACCGAAACACCCGAATCGGTTTCATCTGTTAATGTTTCCCTCAATTTCATAAGAACGTTAGTCTTTTCAAGAGAAGTTGCATCTTCAGGAAGATTTTCCAATTCTTCATATGCTTCAGTCATATTCTTGTACCAGTATCCAACATCGTTTTTAGGCTGGCGAAGGAATATTGACACTACACCTTCTGTCAAGTTGTTATCTTCTGCATAAGAAATTGCCTTCGCAAGTTCTTCCTTTGCAGTTTCGACAGTGTTAGCGTCAGCGGCTCGCTTGAGGTATTGCTTGCAGTTCGTGTTAAACTCTACTGCATTTACAATCCGCACAGTTCCCCATGCGCCGAATACCATTGTCGCTATAATAGCGAGTACCATAAAAAATATTGCTGTTTTTCCCATCATTGTGTAATACACTCCTTTTTTTATTATTGTTTTTGGGACATATACAATTTGTATACATATCTATTATACCATTTTCTATATAATTTGTCTACTCGAGTTGAATGCTCCTATCTATAGTTATTTTACACTTTTTTGTTTCTTTCTTATAAAATCTTTAAAATTAGTGCCATAAAATAAATTGTCACACTTGCAAATTCCCTATTTACAAGAGGATTAAGCATTTTTAAGGATTGCCGAAAAAGTGACAAATAATAAAACACTTTATAATACTTTTAAAATTAGAAAAAGTCTTGAAAAATAAGGTTTTCAAGACTTAATATTTTATAAAATGGCGTCCTTGGGCGGATTCGAACCGCCGACTTACCCTTTAGGAGAGGGTTACTCTATCCAGCTGAGTTACAAAGACATCTTTTGTAATTATACACCATATTTTCTTAGTATGCAATAAATTTAGAATCAAAAAAGATAATAGCTCTAACTATTATCTTTTTCTTGTACTTCTTTTTTTATTTTATTTGCTTTTCGCCTAATTCTAGTCATTGCAGTATCTACTGATTTTGTTTTGCAATTTAATTTCTTTGCAATTTCTTCATAAGTTTTATTTTGTTGATAATATTTTAAAACATTTCTTTCATGTTCACTTAAATTATCATTTATTGTTTTATTTATAAAATTAAAGTATTCTCTTCTTGCAATTGAATCTGATGGATCTTCAGTACAATGTGCATTTAAAACATCTATAATTTCTTTATCGTTTTCTTCATTTTCATCATATACTTGTGCATTTATTGAAAGTGCTGAATTTAATGGTATATTCTTTTGCCTATTAGCTGTTTTTATAGCTGTAATTATTTGTCTTTCAATACACATATTGGCAAATGTTTTAAAAGAATTTTGTTTTTCTGTATCAAATGCTTTAGTAGCTTTGTATAATCCAATTAATCCTTCTTGAACAATATCTCCTCTTTCTGCACCTACAATAAAGAATTTACTAGCTTTCATGTTTACTAATTCTGAATATTTATCCATTATGTAGTTTAAAGCATCTATATCTCCTAATTTAACCTCTTCAAGTATATTTTCATCTGTCATATTGTTATAATTTCTTGCCAATTCGCTCTGTGTAGACATTTTTTATTAGTACCTCCTAAATCATAAACTATTAATCATTTTTACTAATAAATTTTTTTAGTTCGCTGTATAGTAGCATTTTACCATACTTTTTCAAGATAAACAATACTTTCTTTGAATTTTGTTTGAAAGTTTTATATATATATTTAATGTAAAATACATATTTATAATTGCTGTCTATCTATAAAGCCTTAACTTGACAAAATAGCTTAAATATGATATTTTTACTCCGTGTACTAGAGATTATCATTTAGTAAAATTTAAATATAGGAGGATTAATTAATGGCAAATAGTGAATACAAAAATATTAGGGAAATAATAAATAAATGTGTAAAATCATATCCTAATAACAAAGCATTTATCATTAAAAATGCGGACAAAAAATCATATACAAATATTACATATAAACAATTTGGAAAAGATATAAATAACTTAGGAACTGCTCTATTAAAACTTGGGCTAAAAAATAAAAAAATTGCTATAATAGGAAAAAACAGATATGAATGGGCTTTAAGTTACTATGCTGTTGTAAATGGACTTGGAATAGTTGTTCCTTTAGATAAAAGCTTACCTGATATAGAAATTGAAAACTCATTGGTTATGAGTCATGCAGAAGTTGTAATATTTGAAGATAAATACTATAGTTCAATTAAAAACATTGTTGATAAAAAAACTACAAATATTTCACACCTTATTTGTATGGATAACATAGATGAGGATGTAGAAAATATTCCTGATCTATTACAATTAGGACAAAAAGAAATAAAAAATGGAAATAAAGAATACGCAAAATTAAAAATAGATAATGATAAAACAAATATAATTCTATTTACATCAGGAACTACTAAAATTGCTAAGGCTGTAGAATTATCTCATAAAAATATTGCATCAAATATAAATGCTTTACATGTAGCTGAAAAAATTTATTCAACTGATGTAAACATGGCATTCTTACCATTTCATCATACTTTTGGTTCAACAGGATTATTATTTTTCTTAAGTGCAGGCGCAACAACTGTATTTTGTGATGGTTTAAAATATGTGCAAAAAAATTTAAAAGAATATAAAGTTTCTGTATTCTTCTGCGTTCCATTAATAATAGAAGCTATGCATAAAAAAATATTACAAGAAATAGAAAAGCAAGGTAAACTAAAAAAAGTGAAATTAGGCAAAAAAATTAGTAAATTCTTATTAATTTTTGGAATTGATATAAGAAGAAAACTATTTAAAGATATCATTAATGCTCTTGGTGGAAATATACGTTTTGTAATTAGTGGTGCTGCAGCTATAGATAAACAAGTTGCTATAGATTTTAATGATTTCGGAATATTAACAGTTCAAGGTTACGGTTTAACAGAAACATCTCCTGTTCTAACTGCTGAAAATGAAGATAATCTTAGATATGGTTCTATAGGAAAACCTTTATATAATGTTGAAATAAAAATTGATAATCCTAACGAAAATGGAATAGGTGAAATAATTGCCAAAGGTCCAAATGTTATGAAGGGTTATTATGAAAATGAAGATGAAACAAAAGAAGTTTTAAAAGATGGTTGGTTCTATACAGGTGACTTAGGATATATGGATAAAGATGGTTTTATATACATCTCTGGAAGAAAGAAGAACGTAATTGTATTAAAAAATGGAAAAAATATATATCCTGAAGAGTTAGAAATTCTAGTAAGTAATTTACCTTATGTATCAGAAAATCTTGTATTTGGAGTACCTAAGAATGATGACTTATTATTATCTGTTAAGATTGTTTACAATAAAGATTATATAAATGAGAAATATCCTAATATCTCTGAAGAAGAATTAAAAGATATAATCTGGCAGGATATTAAAAAGATAAATGGAAATCTTGCTAATTATAAACATATAAAAAATATAATCATAACTGATGAGCCAATGATTAAAACAACAACAAATAAAGTAAAAAGGAATGAAGAAATAAAGAAAATATTAAATTCATAACAATATTTAAGGCAGCCAATATGGCTGCCTTATAGTTTTTATATTTTTTTATTTATACTTCTTTACTATTACTATTTGTTTTCCTTTTCTATTTATATTCTTAAATTCGTCTACTATGAATTTGCCTTTTCTTCTTATTATGAGTACATCTCCTTGCTCAACAATTCTTGTTTGCCTTGCTTCTATTTTACCATTCACAGAAACCTGCTCACTTTCTATAATTTTTGTAGTTTCATTCCTAGAAGCTTTAGCAATTTCTGATACAAAATTATCTAATCTTGGTGAGTTTATTGTTATTTTTATCTCTTCAAATTCTACTTCTTTTGTTTCAATATCATTTATATCTATTATTTCAATTTTTGATTTTTTGAATTTTGTTGTAGTTAATAATGAATCTTTGATATATTGTGCATTTTCCTCTAAAATTAATATGTATGCTTTATCTTTATGTACAATTATATCCCCTATTCGTTCTCTTGTTAGCCCAAACTGCATAACTGTACCTAGATAGTCTCGATGTTCATATTTCCCTTTCTGTTCATTTGGTAATTTTATTCTTATTACTCTAATTATATTATTAATATTTTGCTCTACTATCTTTTCTGTTAATTTTTCCGGATAGATTATGAGTACTTTACTTTCTGCCTCTCCATATCCCCCTGTAAATAGGTGATTTTTCTCTTTAATTCTCTCTAGTTCTTTTTTTATCACAATTTCTTGGTGCATGTTTAAAAACTCTGTATTTACTATTCTATTTCTTGTTTTGCACAGTCTTATTTTGTCATTCAACTTTGCTAGTATTAACTTTTCTTCATCTTTAATTTCCATATTCTCGCTCACTTTTTATTTGATTTTCTATAATTTTAATTAAAACCTTCTCAAATATTTCATTATTTTGTGGGTTCCTTTTACTTGGTCCTTTTATTCTTCCTCCTGCCATTCTTACTTTTTTAGATAAATAGCGTGTAAATAATAATGAATCAATATTTTCATTGTTATATATAATTCCATTTTGATTTACTGGTATTGCTTGTTTTGCAAGACACATTGCTGCTAGTCCATAATCTTGTGTTACAACAATATCTCCTTTTTTTATCATGTTTACAAGCGCAAAATCTACACTATCTGCTCCTTTTGATACAGTAATTACTTCTATATCATATTTATCAAATACATGCGCTGTATCACTTATTAATATGCATTCTATTCCTTTCTCTTTTGCCACTTTTATGGTTAAGTTTATGACTGGACATCCGTCTCCATCTATATATATTTTCATATTATACCTCTTTGTATTATTCATTTTATCATAAAATATGCATTAGCACAATGTATTGGATTGCATATATTCTTAAGTTTAGTAAAAGATGTAAAAGTATATTTGGTTGACATAACTTTGCAGGTGTTGTATAATATTAACATATCATTTTATAGGGAGGCAATAATATGCTTGATGAACTACGGTTGTTTGGATTATACAAAAAAATAAATCCAAACGAACTATCTGAGCAACAGTTTTCCAAAATAAAACATGAGCTCAACAATCCCAACCATAATACTATATCAGATGAATATTATGATTTTAAATTGTGGTATATGGGATTCCCTTCTCGTCAAGAGAATTTTGCAAACTTTATTGCAAAAAGACTTTCAAAACACCCAAATGCAAAAATATTAGAAGTAGGAGGTGGAAGAACTGGTAGATTGTCAAGATTCTTAAGTGAAAAAGGATTTGTCATGACCTGTATTGACCCTAAGCTTGAAATATCTAGCACTTCTAGCATATCCTTTATCAAGGAAAAATTTGAACACAATAAGTTTGACCTTACTGGATATGACTATGTAGTAGCACAAGAACCTTGTGACGCAACTGAACATGTTGTACGAGCTTGTCTTAATCAAAACAAACCATTTATGATAACTCTATGCGGAGTTCCTCATAAATTACTTTCAGGACAAACTCCACGAACTGTCCAAGACTGGTATAACTACTTGGTAAATATTTCTGGCCCAGAAGTTAAACTGCGTTATGTACAGATGAATGATCCTATTTCCGTTACTCCCATCCTTAGAAGCAATAGCTTTTAAGTAAAATAAATAGGCAGTCAAAATGACTGCCTATTTATTTTTATGAATTTTTTACTAAAACATTGTCTATGCATTCTGCTATATTTTCACATTCATCAAAACAATTTTCAACTGTTTGATATATGTTAGACCATTTTATTATTTCAACTGGATCTTTTTCATTTTTATATAATTCTCTTATTGTTTTTTCATATAATCTATCTGCTTGTTCTTCTATTTTATTTACTTCAATTGCTTTTTCTTTTATTTCTTTAACTTTTTTTAGATTCTTTAATTCTATTATTAAATCACAAACTATTCCAGTTGCTTTTTCTAATAATATAATTAAAACTTCCATATCTTCAGTTGTTTTTGTAATATTAAATATATTTATATCTATTACAACTTCATCTATTCCATCAACTAGGTCATCTATTGTGTGTGCTATTTCTAGTATATCCTCTCTATCTATTGGTGGTAAGAAATCTTTTAATAAATAATTTTTTAATTCATGCAAATTATTGTCTGCCTTGTTCTCTATCGCATGTATTTTCCTCATCTCTGCTTCTGATGTATTACTTTGGAAATTTAATATATATTTTTTTAATTCTGTAGCAGCTTCTTTTGCAAGATTAGCAGATTTTGCAAATTCATCAAAATAATTAAATTCATTTTTTTTCTTCATAAAATTTCTCCTCTATTTAAAATATTTTCATAAACACATATGTCGATATTATTCCAAGAAGCCCACATCCTGGAAAAGTAAGTAACCATGCTAGTGCCATCTCTTTAACTACTCTCCAATTTACATTTGATAATCTCTTAGCTGAACCTACTCCCATTATTGCAGTTGTTTTTGTATGTGTTGTGCTTACAGGAAGTCCAAATACTGATGATGCAAGCAGTCCACAAGCTCCTGCTATATCAGCTGATGTTCCTTCATATGGTTCCATTTCAACCATTTTCATTCCTACAGTTTTTATTATTCTATATCCTCCTATAGAAGTTCCTAAAGTCATTGTAGCTGAGCATAATAACATTAACCATAATGGTATTGTGAAGTTGGTTACTCCTGCATTCCCATTTGCTAAGCATATTCCAAGTAAAAATATCCCCATAAATTTTTGACCATCTTGTGCTCCATGCATGAATGCCATTGCTGCTCCACCTACCACTTGCGATTTCTTAAAGAATCTCGTAGCTTTTTGTCTTTGAACATTTTTACAGATTTTTCGGATAAGTTTTGTAACTAGAAATCCAAGTCCAAATCCTAATACTGTAGATATTACTAATCCATAAATAACTTTTATCCATTCGTTTCCATTAATTCCTGAAAATCCTTTTTGTATTGCTATTGCTGCACCAGATATTCCTGCAATTAATGCATGGCTTTCACTTGTTGGTATTCCAAACCACCAGGCTGCTACTGCCCATACTACTATTGCGAACATCGCAGCTGCGAGCGCAATTAAGGCTTGCTCTGAGTTATTTCCAAAGTCCACCATGTTGTATATTGTTTGTACAACTGTGCTATTTACAAGTGTCATTAGAAATACTCCTAAAAAGTTAAATACTGCTGCCATCATTATGGCTTTTTTTGGTGATAATGACCTAGTTGATACACATGTTGCTATTGCGTTTGGTGCATCGGTCCATCCATTTACTAGTATAACTCCTAAATTTAATATGGTTATTATAAGTAATGCCGGACTATCTATAATTTGTTCTAAAAATTCACTAAATGTTATATACATATTTTCTCCTTTTTCGTTTTTATATTATCATATTTAAAAAGAGTTTTCAATATTCGTGGAGAGGAATTTAATATACAAATAAAAATACCAGAAAAATATCTTCTGGCATTATTTGTTATATAATATCATCCCTGCCCCCAGTTCTTCATTCGGTCTTACTACAAATCCGAATTTCTCATAGAAACTTTCTTTTCCTTTTGATGCACCTAAATATGTTCTTATATTTGGATTTACCTTTTTATATTCATCAATTTGTTCTAATAATTTTGTCATAATTCTCGTGCCAATATTTTTACCTTGATAAGCTGGAATCACCATCACATCATGTATGTATAGAAATATTGTTTTATCTCCTATTATTCTACCATATCCTATAAGCTTGTTCCCATCATAGACACAAAGTGAGTATAATGTGTTATTTAATGCTTCTTCTACTATTTTATTATCTCTTGTACCCCAACCTACTGCTTCTGTAAGTGTGTTAAATTCGTCTGTTGTTGGAACTTTTTCTATATATTTCATTTTAAAATTATTCCTCTCTTTTTATTCTATTCTCCCACATGCCTCTTACTGCTTTTAATGATAATGTTGATAATCCAAATCCCATTACTGGCACAAGTGAGCTAAGCCATACATTTGTTATTTTACTTATAGAATATGAGTAAATAACAACTACAATATATGTTAGTATTCCTATACATATTTTTCTTGTTCCACTTGTTTCCCATTTTTTATGTAATTCAACTCTTTTATTTCTTGCTTTAATGTCTTCAATTTCTTTTTCTAAATTTTTCATAATTTTGCTCCTTTATAATATTCTTGTAATTAACCAAACATATTTTATCATATTTATTTACTTAACTCAATATGTACTGCGTCGTACAAATTCATAATATGAAGATTAGTCAATCATTTTGTCGAATTTTAATTTCTAGATTCACATTTAAAACACTTAGTTGTTAGTTTGATTTTATCCTCTATTGACTCTCTTAAAATTTACTTATATAATATTACTATAAAAACATTATTGTAGGTGTTAGTATGAAAATAACAATAAAATTCCCTGAATACTCCATTTTCCCTAAGAAAATTTTAGAATACGAATGCACTCCTAAAACTAAAGTGAAAGAATTTTTATTATCATTATTAGATTCTGTAGAAACTACAGATTATTTTGATGAGTCTTACATCAATACAGAATTATTAGGTCACTTTGGTTTCATAAATGAAGATTTCGGAGAACAAAAAGCTCAACTTGATTATTCACTTCTTGAATTTCTTAACAATTTCAACTATGATTTAAATAATGTCAACATGAATTATTATGAAGCTTATGGTATAGGTGCATATGTTGAATTAAAAGAGATTGCACGTATTCAAATAAATGGTAGTGAAAAAGAACACAATAATGCACATGTTCATATTACTAGACCTGAAAAAAGATTTCCTTGCTTTAGAATCGACTTGAAAACCTTAACTGAAATGAAAAACGATAATCCTACATGGGAGACTGAATTTAAACATAAAGAACGTAATGAGATTCTGTCATTCTTAGAACATAATAAAGAGAAATTAATGGATTATTATAACAGAACAACTAAAGGAGAATATATAACTGAAGATTATACGCTTTACTATAAAAATAAAAAATACACTATTTCCGGAAATCGTACATATTAGTAATTTTAGATAGGAGATTAAAACAATGATTACTCTTGCAACCTACTCAGATAAATACGCTGAAGCTATTTCACGTATCATAATTCAAAACTTAATGGAGATTAATTCTAAGGATTATGGAATTGAATTTTGTAAAAATTCTGCTAAGGATTTTACTATAGATAGAATTAAAGAAGATTTTAATAAAAGAACCAAAGTATTTGTTGCTTTAGAAAATGATACTGTTGTTGGTACTGCTGGGCTTGATAAGTCTTGGTATAATGATAATGGAGAGTATTACATACTATCTGTCTTTGTTGATATTGCTCATCATAAACAAGGTATTGGTAGAATACTTATGCAAAAAGTTGAGGAATTTGCAATAGAAATAAATGCTAAAAAATTAGTAATTCCCGCTTCCGTTGCAGGTGCTGAATTTTACCACAAACTAGGCTATGAATACGCAGGTGGCAAGAAAGAATTAAATGAACATAAAATGTATATTATGGAAAAATTATTATAATTGGAGGGATTATATGATTAGAAAAGCAGTAAAATCAGATGGTTATAATATTGCTAAATTAATAGTATCGGGATGGCAAACTGCATACAAAGGACTAGTAGATGATGAATTTCTCAACAATATGTCCGTTGATTTTATGGCAGAAAAATGGGCTAATAATATCGAAACTCAAAACTCAGATAATAACATTTACGTATATGAGGAAAACCATCAAATTTTAGGAATTATAAGGTTTGGAAAACCAGATAATGCTTCTTCTAAATATAATTCTGAAATACATGTATTGTATGTTAAACCTACACTAAAAAGGAATGGAATTGGAACTAAATTATTTGAATTCGCGACAGAACACTTTATTAAAAATAACACAACCAATATGATAATTTGGTGTTTAAAAGGTAATATCCCTACAATAAAGTTTTATGAAAAAATGGGTGGAAAAATTGTTGCAACTAGAAAAGCTGTTATAAATAACATTGAACTAGAAGAAGTTGGGCTAGAGTACGACTTATCATCTAACATTACTTTAAGAAATTATACAGAAAACGATGCAAATGAAATTATTAAATGGATAAAGAATGAACGTGCTCTAAGATTATGGAGTGCAGATAGATATGGGAATTTTCCTATTAAAGCTGAGGACATAAATAATAATTATACTGAATGTATTTCAAATGGTAATTTCTATCCTATGACTTTAGTTGATGGAGATAAAATTATAGGTCATATAATTTTAAGAAATCCTGATGGAAATAAAGATATAATTCGCTTAGGCTTTATAATTGTTGACCCTATGTTAAGAGGTAAAGGTTATGGTAAATTAATAATTAAAAAAGCTATCGAATATGCTAAAAATGTGCTTCATGCAAAAGAAATTAATTTAGGTGTTTTTGAAAATAATGAAAGTGCATATCATTGTTACAAAGCTGCTGGATTTAAAGAAATTAGTATAGACAAGAATGTTATGCAATTTCAAAATGAAAACTGGGATTGTGTAGAAATGATACTGAATTAAAAATACACATCTATAATAATAATAATAGGGGCTAGAAATTTAGCCCCTATTATTTTCTAAATACTCCCTAAGCATTCCTACTGCTTTTGCTCTATGTGAATATGTTTCTTTAAATTCATTTGGCATACTTGCAACAGTTCTACCATTTGATTCTTCAGGTATAAATATCGAATCATACCCAAAACCATTATTCCCCTCTTCTTTTAATGAAATATTTCCTTCCCAAGTTGCTTTAAATAAGTGTTTCTCACCTGTTCCATCAATATAGCAAATACAACATACAAACCTTGCTTTTCTATTTGGATTATCCATTAATTCATCTAATATTGCCATTCTTCTCTCTTTATCTGTTTTCAAACCTTTATATCTCGCAGAATATATTCCTGGCTCATTATTTAATGCTTCAACTTCTAATCCACTATCATCAGCTAATACACATTGATATGTTTTTTCATATATAGCTTGTGCTTTTAATGTTGCATTTTCCTCAAAAGTAGTTCCTGTTTCTTCTACTTCTATATCAATGTTTTTTTCACTTTGTGAATATATTGTAAATCCAAATTTTTCTAATATGTGTTTGTATTCATTAATTTTTCCTTTATTATTACTTGCAATAATTAAGTCCATAAAATTCATCCCTTTTTTATTTTTTATATATTATATCATAAAATTGTATTTTATTGACTTTAAATATTATTCTTTGTATAACAATTTGGGGAATTTTAAATTATGTGTTTTATTTACTTTTTAGCCACTATTCCATATAAAACCCTTTTTAATAATATTCCTTTTTCAGTTTTGTATTTTTTTACATATTCATCAAATAAATCTTTTTCAACTATTGTTCTGTGTTCAAACTCTTCATCTTTCAATTCTAAAAAATCATCTAATATTGGAGTTTTTAAAAGAAGTGCCATTAAATCATCTTCTGTTTCATAATACTCATTTTGTAATATTTCTACCTTTTCAATATTCTTAAATCCTGCTTCCTTTAAATTTAAATAATCTTTTTCTGCTATAGACATCTCATCTTTGTACGCTTGCCCTCTTCCAAAAATTTTCTTTATGTCCCAACAATCTTTTTGGTCTATCCCTCTTATAACAACAGTACCATGAGGTGCTAAACAAGCATAAATTTGTTTTGCATTTATTACCGTATGCCTTGCTGAAATTAAATCAAAAGTTTCTTCTGGAAAAGTCATCTCTAGATTGTTCATTTTAGTAAACTTAACCCTTTTTTCTGGATATTTCTTAGCATTTTCTTTAGCTGTTTTTATCATTTCTTCTGAAAAATCTGTAGCAATTATCATTCCAACATCTGGATAATTCTTAAAAACTTTTTCTCCTCCACCTGTTCCTAAATCTAAACATAAGGATTTTTCATTTGTGTTTTCTCTTATTTTCTCATAAAATTCCCAATCAGTTAAATCTTCAGTTTTACATTTTATTTCACTAAAATCCCAATTTCCTATTCTTTCATAATATTTTAATTCACTTTCTTGCATTTTTATTTTCTCCTTTATATTTTATATTTGGTTGTATATACAAAAAGAACCTCCCTTCTATGAACAAAGCAAAAACAACCATAATTTTGCTATGGTTAATATTTTTGCCATTCATAAAGAAAGATTCTCAACATTCTTTATTATAATTTCTTCGGTAGCATCACGCGAATGGTCGAATTGAAATACTACATTAATATTGTAACATATTTTTTTTAAGTTTGCAATATTAATTACTTAAGAGATAGTGTTTTTCTTTTCAAAAATTACCTTTTCACTGATATGACTCAATTTTTCACTTTAGCTATTTTTTAAATATTCCAATAGCAGTTCTACCGCTTTTGCTCTATGTGAGTATTTTTCTTTAAATTCAATTGGTAAACTTGCCGTTGTTTTGCCATTTGCGTCTTCTGATATAAATATTGGATCATAACCAAAGCCATTATTTCCTTCTTCTTTTAATGCAATGTTACCTTTCCAAACCCCTTTAAATAAGTGTTTTTCACCAGTTTCATCAATATAGCAAAGACAACATGTAAAACTTGCTTTTCTATTAACATGTCCTTCTAGTGCATTTAATATTGCTTTCCTTCTTTCGCTATCTGTTTTTAAGCCTTTATATCTTGCAGAATATATACCTGGCTCATTATTTAATGCTTCAACTTCTAAACCACTATCATCAGATAATACACATTTGTGTGTTCTATCATATATAGCTTGGGCTTTTAAAATCGCATTTTCCTCAAAAGTAGTTCCTGTTTCCTCTACTTCTATATCAATATTTTTTTTACTTTGAGAATACACATTAAATCCAAGTGGTCCTAATATATTCCTGTATTCACTTATTTTCCCTTTATTATTACTTGCTATTATTAAATCCATAAATTTCATTCCTTTTAATTATTTTTATGTCTATAATATTTTCATATTATTTTTCACAAATTATACCATATTTATTTTAAGAATACACAATATATTGATTTCATAAATTCTAATATAACAATAATTCTTATGTTTTATATTGCCAAAGAACCTTCCCCATTGGCAACACTTATTTTTTTATTTCTCTTTATTTCCATTGTTTTTCGTCTCGGTTGTGGTCAAAAAAGTGGTCAAATTTATCTTCCGTCACCTTGTCCTTTTAAATCTTCTGCAGTAGTTTTTTCAGAATTATTATTTATTTGCTTTTCTATTCCTCGTTGATTCCCTCTTGTATTATCTTGAGTTTTTATTTCTTTTAGTTTTTGCAATCTTTCTAAAAATTTATCATAATCCATAGTTCTATTTTCTAAATATTGTCTATACTCTTCACTGTCTTCTTGCACTTTTTCCTCATCTAAAACAAAATCTCTATTAGAATATCTTAACCATTTTTTTCTTTCTAAAGAAGTTACCTGTGTCAATGTATCTAAGGATTGTTGTCTGATATTTTTATCAGTTTTCTCAATAGCCTCCATTATCCTAGTTAAGTATTCTTTATAGCTATCCTTAGAAAAATATTGGTCTAACAAACTTTGGTACGGTCTAGTTTGTGTCATTAAATATCCTCTATTATTTTCGAACTTAGTCATTATACTTCTTAATAAGTCTTGATTTTGTCCTCCTGTTAGTTCGAATTTTTTAACCATATCTTCAATAGCTTTGCTCTCTAGTTTTATTGATTTTTCAACATCTACAACTACAATTGGTATTCCTAACTCTGCAGCTGCTTTTTTTGCTTGTTTCCATGCACTTTTTTTGTTTTCTTCATGTATTTTATGAAGTTTTTTATCATTTTTTTGATTATCGTCTTCTAAATCTTCTATATATACAATATAATCCGGAGCTTTTTTATTATATTGTCCATTTTCCCATTCTAATCTTTTCCAAACCATTTCATTATATCTCAAAGTATTATCTATTAGTCCTTTCGGTCCAAAATGATGTCTAGGATCATACGCTTTACCAAAAGATATATCTCCAGAACCTGCATCTGTTTGTGACATATCATATAATGTATTAGATTTGAAATTATTAAATCCAAATGTACACCAACCAGAAACATTTCCCCAAAATTCATTGCTTACACAGCACGAACTAATAACTTTATTTTTTAAATTTTGTCTAAACCAATCTTCTTTATAATTTGATTTAGCATCTTCATCATAAAATCCAGCTATTGCACCTCTAGAATGGGTTACCATATATATTTCTCTAGATTTGTCTCCTATTGCATTATACACTTTTACTTCGACTTTTTTCTTTTTACCATTTTCGTCTTTTATTGTTACTTTTTCTACTCTATCAAAATCATCTTCACTAGGAGCATATAACTTTTCATTGAATTTCTTTATTAAAATATTATCTAAAGTTGATTCAAGATTTACAAGAGCCTTATAATCAATTTCTAAATCATCAAAATTTTGGCTTTGTAATTTCTTTATATCATTTTCATTAATTATATTTATTACATCTTTTAAAATTTCTCCTTCTGGTGTTCCTACAAAGCTTTCTATATCTTCGCCATATCCTTCTAACAACGTACGAGCTTGCTCTAGACTCATATCATATTTCAATCCTAATATAGCAAATTTTACTCTGTCTATTGGAGATGAAACTGTTAATTCATAACTCCATTCACATTGTTCTTCACAATTATTAGGTTCGTTTATTATTGGTAAAGCTATTTTCTTTTTTCGTTGATGATAATCTTTAAAAGTTTCTGTTGAATATACAGGAGCCATGATAGAAAGCTCCGACGTTGAAAAAACAGTTGCTAATAACTTCCATTTATCCTTTTCATTTAATTCATCAAATTTCTTAAAAAGCTCTTTATCCTCTCCATATTTTACAGAAGAAATCAAACATTCCGTTACAGGAATCCAATCTTTTTGTTCTTTTTGTGCATATTCTAGCAACTTTACAAATAGATTTAATTGACTATCACTTAATTCTAATAATCTTTTTTGTACATCTGGATATAAAGACAATATTTCTATTTTATCTATTCCTAATTTTTCTCTATATTTAGCTTGTAAAATTTGAGGATCTAACGTTTTATACAATTCGTTATTCTTGGAATATAATAAATCACTTAATTTCTGCTCTTCTGAAATATTTCCTTCTTCCAATTCTAACGTCTTAGATTTAAATAAACTCTTTATTCTTTCCAAAATTGTCATATTTATTTCCTTTCTTTTTTTATTATATCATATATTTTTTAAATTTTATCAATATTATAATATTTATCATATTTTTTATTTCATCTGTTTTTAACAAAAAACAGATGAAATTTATTGCTTGCTGTAAATTGGTTGAGGATGTAAAACTCGAATCTTCGACCTTCGGGTTATGAGCGAGGTTTGACCAGTTTTTGTGGTTTTGTGAAAATTAGAGTTTTTGTTGGTATTTCAGTATTTACGAGAGTTTTACACCATAGAACATTTGTGCATTTTTAGGTGGTTTTTTGAAGTTATTTTACCCAATTTTTACCCAATGGGTAATGCACGTATGTTCGTGGTAATTTAACTCTTGTCAATACTTTTTGAAAATGAAAATTTTTAATTTTTAGGAGGATTTTTATTATGAGTAATTTAAGAGAAGTTAAAGATGATTTATTAAAGGATTGGTTATTGTTTAGAGAAGATGAGATTGCAAGTTTATCTTGTGATGAGGATAAAAAACACTGGGTTTATTTTGATGAGATTTCTAAAAAGATTTTGAATAGTATTCCTAAACAGAATAGAGCTTTTGTTCAAAAACAACTTAATATTCTTGATGATAATTTTATGGATTATATTGGTTATTGGAATGAGAAGTATTATAGGAATGGGTTTGTTGATGGGGTGCAGATGATTATGGGATGTATTGAGGAATAAAAACAATACCGGAAGATTTTTAAATTTTCTTCCGGTATTTTTATTATGCCGGAAAATCTTTCCGGTTTTTTATATTACTCTTTATCTTAACCATGAACATATATATAAATGATTAGTTAAAAACCATATAACATCATCAATATTATCTAACACTTTATCATTGCTTATTAATTCTTGTATTTCTTCCTCTGTTATTGTTTTTAAATCTACATTAATTTTTAAATTTGTTACAGCTATTTTTCTAAAATTATCATCCATTAATTCTAATGTTTCTTTTTTATCTAAAAATCTATTACTATCTAATTGTTTATAGCATAAACATAACAATTTCAAATATAATTCACTTTCTAATAATTCATATTTATGCTTTCTTAAAAATCTTAATAAATCATTATAGTTTAAATTAGTATTTCTTTTTCTTAGATAATATAATGCATATAGTAAAAATGTTAATATAGACTTTTCATCTTGAGAAATGAAAACTTTATAATAGTCATCCACTTTTTCTGCTAATATTTCTTCATTTGTTTTCTTTATTTCTGTTGATTTATATTCAGAGTTTACAACTTTCTTCTTTCTCAAGAAACATGGTATATCAAGATCTCCTGAACTGCTTGAACTATTTTTTCTTAAGAATGATGGTGCTGCCAAATCACACTCATATTCTTCTTCATAATCTTCTTCGCATTCATCCATACCAAACATATCCCATACTTTATTCATTATTGCTCCCTTAGCAAACTTGTTACTTAACTTTGTCTCTTGATATTTTGGAACTTCTAATAATTTATTATTTCTTTCATATACTGTTATAAATGATGTATATTTAGAATTTATATTATATTTTTCTGATAATTCAATTATCATTTTTTTGTAATTTTCTATTCTCTCATTTTCATAAGTATTCCTTATGTATTCTTCTAATCGTTCCATTTCTTGTTTTGCAAACAATACTTCTAAATCTACATCCGTATTGTATATATTTTCTTTATTAATCTTCCATATATATTCTTTATCTAAAATTTTACCTTTTAATTGTATATCATCTTCTAATTTTTCTATTTTTGCGAAAACATTAAAGAACTCATAATTAAATAAACATTTTTCTTCTCTTATTTCATCTAACACTTTATTATTTCCATAGTCTATTTTTATTTCTTCTAACAATGGTGTTTGTATTCTCGCAAATGTTCTAATAATTTTATCATCTATTTTCTCTTTAGGCTGTATTAATTCTGCTTTTCCGTTACCTGCCTTAGCTAATTGCTTTATAAAAGAAGAATTAACATTTGTATCTATTCCAAATGGGAAAATTCTACTTCTATTTACATTATCTTCTACAAATTTTATTATTTCTTCTTCATTTCCAACTTGTCCATCTGTAAATAGTAATATTATTTTATCTGTTTTTTTTTCGTACAATGCAAATTTTATAGGATCTAATATCTCTGTTCCACCTAATGGTTCTAAATTATTAATATATTTTACAGCCTTCCTCATATTTTCTTCATTATACTCAATTGATTTAATGTTCATAGCTTCAAATTCTGATTCGAAAGGAATAATATTGAATTTATCTCCAACATCTAATTGTTTCAAACATTCAATTACTGCTCTTTTTGTCTCATCCAATTTTTCACCCATCATAGAACCAGATACATCTATTATAAATAAATATTCTTTTTCACTATCTTCATAAGAATCTAATATTTCAGGCATGAATGATAGGTATATCATATCTTTGCTATCTCTTGTTTTTGATGTAATTGCATTAGATGATAATTCATTTTTAAATTCTATATTTAATTTAAAATCTTTTGATAAATCATAATTTAATACTTCAACTCTTTCTGTTTTATCTTCATCTATTACATTTATTTTATGACTTGATGAGCTAATACTTTTTCTATTTATTGTCTTATTTATATTAATATTAAAATCAATTGTATAGTCCACTTTTCCATATACTAATTTACTTGTAATTTTAGACTTATATCTTGGCGTAACTAATGTAGGCATTAATATTTGTATAGTGTTATCTATAATTTCAAACTTATCAATATACTGGATTTTTATTTTTACTTCTTCATCTCTATCAATTTTTCCAACAGAAATTTTAAATATATTATCTGTTTCTTGTTCCATCATATAGGCACTATTACCTTTTACGATATTTCTTTGATATTCTTTTTTAGCTTCCCCTTTTTCTTTACACTTACCTTTTAAAACTCGATCTCCTACATTAATTTCAAATCCAACAACAGTTGCTGTTTCAACTATTGGAAATGTATATCCTACTTCTAATACATCTTTGGAATTATTTTTATAAACCTGTTCTATCTCAAATGTTCCAAATTTTCCTATAACGTCCCCTGTTATTTTTACTTTCTTGAGAGCTAACTCTCTTAAATCTACTACTTTCATACTAATCCTCCATCATTTTTTCTACATATTTTTTTACATTCTCTATAATGTATTTATACTTTTCAGCATTTTCTTGTGAATAATGAATTTCAAATATATCACAAACATTTTCTCTAAAGTATATTTCTTGATCTTCCTCTCTAGCTATCTTTGATTTTATTTCTTTAGAATTTTTTTGTACTTTTTCTGTAGGATTTTCTAAAATATATTCTCTTATCTTATTTAATGGCATGTACTCTGCCTGTAGTTTTTTGATCAAAAGTATTCTTTCTAAATGTTCATCATTATATAAACTATTTACTCCACTTCCCTCAGGTGGTAAAAGTAATCCTTTACTTATATAATAATGTATTGTTCTTTTTGTAACTCCTGCTTTATCTGCAAGTTCTGATACTTTATATTCCATTTTCTCACCTCTTATGTTTTATATTTTATCATCGTTACGTAACGATGTCAATATATTTTTATATATTTTTAATTTTTGCTAAAAAATAAGTAGTCTTTCAGAATTACTTTTTCTAACAAAACTACTCACTTTTTTATTCTATACTACTCGTTACTAATACCAATCATAATACGAACCGTATTTATCTAATTTATTATTTTTATTTTCCATTGATTGCTTATGGTCTCTTTTTCCAAGAAGTTCATCTTCCTCATCTATAATAGGATCAAACCAATTTGCTTTCTTATTAGCCCATTTAATCCATTCTTTTATTTCATTTGTTAAATTATCCTGTTTTGAAACAGCATTGACATAGTTTCTAATATCGCATGCAATTTTGTAATCTTCAGCCATATTTACTAATTCTTTTATTTTTTGTGCTTCATCCTTCTTTGCATTTCTAATTTTCTCTTTTCGTTCTTCCTCTTCTCTATTTATCCTTGCTCTTTCTTCTCTAGCTAATCTTTCACTTTTAACCTCTTCAGATTGTTCATATAGCTTTATAATTATATCTCCTAATTTATCTTCTATTTTTATTTTGTCAGTTTCTCTTATATATTTTCTGTTACCACATGTTATTTTTAATTTACCATTATAAACATAATCATATTTTCTTATATTAGGTTTGGAAGCATATGAAAATGTTTTCTTTCTATCTTCATATTCTAGTAGTTGTTTTGCTTCTTCTTTAGTTAATTCATGCTTGACTTGATCTTTTAGCTCTTCTACTTCTAGTTCTACATGTTCACCTCGAACTTGTAATGAAAAATCCTTATTTATTGTACCTCCTAGCTTTTCTATTGCATAATAAACCAGACTTAATATTTTCATACATCTTTCTTTTTCGAATTTAGATACATTTTGAAAATATCCTTTTTCTGTATAATTATGAATATTATAATATGGATTTAAATAATTTGCTTTTCTCTCTTCTCTTCGTTCTTCTTTTTGTTTATTTTTATATTCGGTAATAACTTTATGGTTTCTTGTAAAATTATCTATGTTTAAATCGTAAATAACTTCAGCTACCTTCTTTTTCTCTTCACTTTCTAAAAAATTTAGAAAATTAAATTCAGTAATAAATTTATTTTTATCATTAACTTTTTCATCAATTAGTATTCCACTTGTCTTTAATTGGATTTCTATTTCTTTTATTTCAGATTCTGGTAATTCAACAATTTCATTTGAAAAATCTAACCCCATATTTTTCTTAGTCCAATATGATGAAGAAGGATATGGAATGTTATTTTCCTTGCATGCTTGTACTAATTTTGTATAATTTAAACCATATTTTTTTGACACACCTGTCAATGAGATTTCCCAAATCTCATCATAGAGCTTTTTTCTTTCAAATTTCGTACACAAGCTATCCATAAAAATCCTCCTTTCCTTCATATTTCTTTTCTTTATTTTGATATTTTCCTAGCGAAAACGCATACTCATATAATTCTAGTTCTCTTGTTCTGCGTTTTCGCTTAATATAAAAAGTAAATCATTTTTCATTGATTGAAATTCTTTAATAATATTTTCTAAATTATTTTCAATATTTTGTACTCTAATTTCTGATATCTTTCCATATTTATATGCAATTAATCTTTCTGCTACTATGTAATATGACCAACTTTCTGAATATGCTCTATCATTTTCTTCATTATGTATTGCAAATCCAATTGGCAACAAATTATTTCTCATACCTATTGAAACTGCATTAGCAGAGATTCCTAAATACTCTCCTGCAATTTGACATGTGATCTTTGATTTATTTCTTATATCTTCGTCTGTATATTTACTCATACAATACACCTCCACTAATTTTTATCTATTTTATTCTTTAGAAGATAAACATCTTTATTATCTTCTATATGTTTTATAGTTGAAATAATTTTAGCCTGACATTCTGGTGACCAATAAATTTTCAACTTCTCTTTTGCCCTTGTTATTGATGTATAAAAAATACTATGTGTTATCAATTCATCGATTTCATTTGTAATTATTATTTTTACAGAATTATATTCTAAGCCTTGTGACTTATGTATAGAGACAGCATATGCTACTGAAAATGGTACAATTGTAGTCAAATCAGAATCATTATCTTCATCAGCATTTCTATATTTATTAACATAGAATTTTACAATTGATTTATTATTTTCCGATTCACCTATTAATTCCAAATCTAAAAATTGAATTTCTAATTCATTAATTACTTTATCTATTTCTATTGAAAACCATATTCTCTTTTCATCCTCTTCAATATCTATAATTCTACCTTTTAAATTATTGTATATTACTGGCGAAAATCTGTTAGTGTCCCCAAATACGATTGGATCTCCAACTTTATAAGTTCCTAAATCTAAATCAATTGCTTTATTACTATTTGCACTTTGTAAATAATAATTTATACTATTTATTCCATAAAGTCCATCATAATTCAGGCATAGAATAATTTCATCATCATCTTGTTTTTTAAATATTTCTTCATTAATTCTTTCCGAAAAATCTTGTTTTGCTAACATTTCATCAACTCTATCATCACCATTTCTAACTAGCTCCCAAAGATTTAACAATTCTTGATTAGTACTTCTCCAAGTAAAATTCAATTCAAAAACTGATGTTGTTTTCACTAATTTTTTTGCTAGAGTAAACCAATTTCCGAAACGTAATAGATTCAATTTGATAAATATCTCCTGCAAGTAATATAGCACTATAATTTGCTTTTTCTAAGATTTCTCTCATATCAGAATTGCTAATTGTACTACATTCATCAATTATTAAAATATCACATTCTGTATTGCTATTAGATTCGCTAATAAATTTATGTACAGTCATAAATTCACAATTTTGATTGTTTACATTACTCTTAAGATTTTCAACGGCTGAATTAGTATTGGCTAAACATATTTTCTTTTCATTGCCATAAAAATATGTTAGATGTTTTATTAATGTAGTCTTTCCAGTACCTGCTGCTCCATATATTAAAGCAACTGTACTGTTTTCATACATATTCAATAATATATTCTCTTTTTCTGGACAATTAATGGTGTATATTCCTTTACTAATAAAATTTTGAAATGAAGCCTTATACCCTTTTATCCCTTGGTTTGTTAAAGAATTTAATTTATTAATAATATTAATAGTATCATCTTCATATCCATAAATATATAAATTGTTATTCTCTATCACTAAACATCTATCTGGTTTGTGTTTATGGTAAATTTTATTATTATATGATTTCACTAATGTAGGAATGTCTCCAAATTTTTTCACTTCATCTATGCTAGTATATAATTTATTACTTTGTTCTGTATTTTTCTTTATATAGCTCGCTAATAATTCATGGTCTCTTCCTTCTATAGGTATTGTTTCTATCAAGTCATACATTATAGGATTGTGATTTATTAATGATGAAGCATATGGCATTTCTTCGAAAGGAATACATCCCCATTCTAAATATAAATCCGATAAAACAGGACAACTATCTATTGCAAGCTGATCTTTTATAATTCTATTATTGCAATTATATAATAGATATCTTAGTACTATATTTCCTTTTCTATTATTCTTTATATAATATCTACATTTATCAATCAGATCTAATATACCTGTAGTTGTAGAATTATTTTTTATTTTCTCTTTCTTTTCATTATAATATAAATCATTTAGCGTTGCTAAATCTAATAAACTGTAATGTTCCTTTGTTAATAGGTTCATCACTTCCCAATATTCTTTGTTACTAGCTCTATAATTTTTATCTATTCCAAAAATTTTATAAAAATTGTTTATTTCGCACTCTCTTATTGCTACAGACCAATTATTTATTATATTTATTGTCATATCTTTTCCAAGAATATTTATTTTGGATTTGACAATAGATAATTTAATTGAATAATTTTGCGTAATATGTAATCTAGTAAATGCTATTATCCTATCATATTTATTAATTCTGTCTTTGGCAGGTGATAAAGTAACTTCATAATAAATTTTTCCATTAACAAAAAAAGTTTTAATTTTTTGTACATAATACTTATCACCCTTAAATTGAGCTGATGTATTAGTAGGAATATTTGTTATTACATCAGCAACTTTTTGATAGTACTCACTAAAAGTAGTATCTAAATCAATAGGAAAATCACTTAAATTATTTAATATATCTAAGTTATATATTATTTTCATATAATCCTTCAATAATATTAAATATTTATAATATTTAAGCATTAATCTTTCGGCAGAATCATCATTCTCAATATAATGTGATCTAGATATTTGTAAATAGTAATGAAATCTTTCAATAAATTTTATATTTCCTTTACTTTTTATATAATCTAATGCTATTCTGACAGTTCCATTATCATAATTAATTGTTTCCGTTTTTCCTGTTAGATATATTTTAAAAGCTATATATTCTATAAAAGTTCTTAATGCATTTAGCAAGTTTTGAGATAAAAATCCACGTTCATCGTTGGAAAACTTACTTATATTTCGTTCTATATTTAAATTAGCCTCAATTATTTTTCTGTCTACACTATTAAAATTATATTTTTCTTCAATTCTTATCATAATTTCACCCTTTTTATAATACAAAAAGCAAAATATTTCTGTAATCATTAATTACTCTAATATTTTGCTTTTCTTTTGTTATCTCAATAAACTTCTTTTACTTTCCATTCTTCTATATAATTTTCTATATTGTTTTCCCAAATTTCATAATTTTCACAATTTATAGCTCCATTATGAATATAATCCAATAAATTATTAAATTTGTCTATGTCTAAGTTATGTTCATATGTATACTCTAACACTTTCATATACTGCTCAATTGTTAAAGGAATTACTGGTACAGGTTTTCCCATCCAACTCTCCTTATTTAATATAAAAAATTGCCACATTGTTCTTACATTCATTCTACTTGATATAAACAATCCTATTACATTTATAGATTTATGTTTTTTCATTATATGTAGTACATGATCTATTACTGATGAAGCTTCATGTTCCCACTGTAAAACTCCAGTCATTAAAGAGACTTCTGGTACAATAATATATTTATCGTTATACAATTCCATATCTGGAGTATTTCCTTTCCCAGGTGCAAAATTTCTAGGTGACAAATCTTCTTCAATAGTAAAGTTTCTTTTTACATTTTTCTCACCATCAATTGCAACAAGTGATTTCCATGTGTTGCATTCCAACCATAAAGCAGCCATATCTTCATCGCCATTAACAATATCTTCAAACTTCTCAATAATTTCATCTCTAATACCTTTAGTTTTGGATGTATATTCAATAAATATTTTCTCATTTAACCCTGTAATCTGGCTTACTAATTCATTTTCTAAGACTTTAAGTTTAGTATCTTTAATTTTTTTATTAAGTTCTTCATAATATACATTACTATCATTTTTTAAATCAAGTCCGTATTTACTATTATATTCATCAATCTTCGCTTCCAATAAGATTACTTTGTCAACAATTAAGTCTTTACGATTTTTTTCATTTTCCCATGGAAGTTGTACATTATCATAATCACCAAACCATTCCATATATTCATCAAAATCTTCGGTTTTAGAATAATAATAGTCATAGCAATCTCTTAACATTTCAATTTTCTTTTTTGCATACTCTGCTATTCTAACTTTTGTATAATTTCCTCTTCCAGATATATTAAATAAACCTGTATATCTTAATGCTCTATTTATCGCATCACACATTGTAAAATAAGTTTCTTCTGATTTACCTTCTAAAGAAAAATATTTTTCAGCAATTTCTCTATACAATGCATTACATTTCTTACCATCTCTCTTATTTTCAAGGGACAAATATCTTTCCCTAAACTCTTTTATTGCATCTAATAATTTATTATATTCTTTCATGTCATTACAAAGTAATGCAATACTCATCTCAAATCGATTTATGTATTCTAAATCAGATACTAAATTTATTACCATTTTTAATGGAAATACTGGATTTTCTTTTGAACAATTCCTTCCGTATCCGGTACTTAAAGAAGGGAAATGCATTTTTAATAGTAATTTTAAAAATATTTCACTATCAAAATTATTCTTTGCAATCATTTTCCCTGATTTAGTTACTCTAACTTTTCCATCAGCATCTATAAAACCTAAACCGAAAAATTTATATGTTGCTAAATCATTTCTTGCATTACTTTCACTATCAGCTTCACCATCCGAATCTCCACTTAAATATTCCTCATAGGACAAACTTTTTATAGGAGATTCCTCATTGTCTACTTGAGTATTAAAATAATATTGTCTTCTAATCGGATGAATAGGATGCATATTTTTACTTAGTTTTTTCAAAGAATAGTCCCAATCTTCTCCCTCTAACTTTTCAAATGATTTAAACCATTGAATAGTTTTTATAACACTTCTTGGTTTTGTCCTCCATCCCCATGCCATAAAATTTCCCCCTTAATAATTTGTTATTAATAAATGTTCTACATCTTTATCATTTCTATTTTGGAAACTAACTAAATATTTTTTATCAAATATCTTTATATTAAATTCTTTTGTATTGTATAGATTATAGATAAAATCTGTATTTTTAATAATTAACATTATATTAGCTTTTGTATTTTTTAAGTATTCACATAGTCTTATTTGATCATTCTTAGCAAATTCATTTTTTGCATATGTTGAAAATTCAGTATCATATGGAGGATCCAAAAATATAAAATCTCCTTTTTTAGGTTTAATTTCTTCAAGAAACTTCTCAAAGTCTTCACAATAAATTTGTGTATTCTCCATATATTCCTTAATTCTTTTACTTCCTATATAATCAATTTTTTTAATAAATTCTTTTCTATTATAGCTTATCCCACCATAAGGCACATTAAATTTTCCATTTTTGTTATATCTAAACATTGATGCATAGCAAAATTCTCTAATAAAATAGAATATGGCTGTATAAAATGATGTATTGATATTAAGACTTTCGTATTCATTATATAGATGTCTAAAATGCATATAAAATGCACTTTTAAATGCACATTCTATATTATCCAGAGTATCTTTTTCGCTCATTTTTACCTTTTGATTTTCAATTTTATACATTCTATTCATCTTAGAAATTAAATTCTTTACAATTTCATTAATGAAATTATCTATTTCAATGTTAAATTCTGCTGATAATATTCCATTAAACTCTTCTGCATGTCTTATGACAAATGAATATATTTTATCATTGAATTGGATTTTAATATTTTTTATATTATTACAGTTACTTAGTTCTTTACAATAATCTCTATAAATCTTTAGTAATTCATTTGCATTGTTCTCTACAACGCCTTCTAATAATCTCCAATTTTTATAAATAGCTTTTAACTTACTAAAAAATTCTTTATCTTGATTACGTATACATTTATATAAATTTATTAATTCTTCTGATTTATCATTTATAATTGATTCTTCTATTCCTAAATCAAAATATACTGCTCCTCCACCTACAAAAGGTTCAATATATCTATCTATTTTGTTTGGCAAATTTTCTTTAATATATGGTAATTCTTTTTCTTTTCCACCAGCCCATTTTATTATTGGATTCATAAAAATACTCTCCTTTGTTTACTATAATTATCTTATATCATAAAATTCAAAATTTTTCCACAAATCGACAGTTATTTATAAAATTTTTTTCTATCTAATCTTATATCAAACATTAGTTTGTTTGTCAATGTGTTTTTCTAATTTCTTTGGAAGAAATTATCATAAGGATAACCAGCCTCAATATACATCTCCGTTAACTCCATTTTATACTTTTCCAACAACTCCAAATACTTCTGTTTAAAAACATTTTTACAAATCCATTCAACACCTTCTTTAGAAATTACAACTTTACTTCCAACTAACCTCTTATATTTTCCAAAACCACTATCACACATTCTCTTAATTGCTTTTCTAACAGTAACATCTTTTCTGTTAAAATACTCACATAATTGTTTTATGTCCATTTCTTCATTCCACCAATTTCTATTTAGATCTTCTTTTAACAATTCTTCATATTGCTTAATTCTATTTTCAAAGAAATCTATATCAGCATCTATTAAAGATTTTTCCTTTTGAAAATACACTTGATTTAGCCATGCAAATCCTTCAATTAAAACAAAATATTTTCTACTTCTTACTTTTTCACTCCTCCATCTACATGTGGGATGTTTTTCTAGCATAACATCTATAGCTTTTCTTAAATCCATATGTGATATTTCTTTTCCATGTTTAGTCGTTTTTCCTGATGAATGTAATCTCCTTAAAATTTTATTGTATGATAAGAAAATACTATCTAAAACTTGCTCTGAATCTCTACTCATTTTTTATCACTTCCTTACTATAAAAATTTATTAATGCTAGTTTACGAAGCATTAATAATTAGCAAAATTTATTTTTGCTCGAATATAGGTAGTATTTTTTAGTACCTAATATTCGCCAGCCTGGTGTCTTGACACCCTTTTTGCTGTTTAGGGCAAAATGCCCTAATACCCTTTTTACTCTCCGAGGGACTTTTTTTGATATAAATTTTTTCAAAATATTTTCAAAAAAAGTTCAAATTTCTAAACTCAAAATTTGAACTTTTTCTTTACTTTTGTATTTAAATATATTATAATATTTTTAGATTTTGAATTAAGTTAGCATTTAGTTTGGTCGCTTGTGCTAGCTTTTTCTTTTTGATTTTCATCATATCTTTTTAGTTTAATTCCATAACACATTTGATACAATTTTTGAATAATTGCCTTTGATAATTCTTTATCATTACTTTGATAAAATCTATTTAATAAACTTTCTTTATCAAACTTAGTTGTTATAATAATGGGGAGCTTATTTTCATTTCTATTTACTATAATTGTATATAGCTTATCCAATGCCCAACTACTAATTTTTTCAGTTCCTAGATCATCTATTACAACCATATCTATGTTAGAAAATAAATCTATTAATTCATTTTCTGACTTTGAATTATCTTTAAAAGTTTCTTTTATCATATCTAATAATGATGTTAATCTTCCCATTAAAACCAATTTATCTTTTTCTATCAATTCATTTGAAATTGATACTACTAAATGTGTTTTTCCTACTCCAGAATTTCCAGTAATAATAAGTCCATTTTCTTGTTTGTGTTCTATACATTTTTTTGTATAATCTTTTGCAATTTCAACTACTTTTTTATTAATATCTGTTACATTAAAATTATCAAAATAATAATCTTTTAGCCTTTTACTAATACAATTTTTCGAGTAAAATTTATTAATAATTTTTTTATAATGTTCTTTTCTTTTTTGCTCTTGAATTTGAATATCTACTTTATTCCAAAATTCTTTTGACTTTTCACAAGTACATCTTTCATATTCAATAAAATCTGGAGATATATTAGTATAAAGATAATCTAAACCAATTGGCTTTAACTCTTTTCCACAAAACTTGCATTTGCTGTGGAAATTTTTTTGGTAATTATCACATTTTGTATTCTCTAAATCCATTATTATTCTCATTCTCCTTTCTGTTCTTTTCTAAGTTTTCTTCTAATGTATTATCTTCTTGTTCGTTATTCTCCGTTATTGTAACGTTACTTTTTTCTTTTTCACTTTTCAATTTTTCACGATATCTTTGTTGTCTTATTCTATTTTGTTCTTGATATTTTTCAGATGTTTCAATACTTTGATATTTACTCCAATTTTTAATTTTGTATGCTCCATCTTCTACAATCAGCATATTTAATTCTTGAAATTTCTTAATAATTTTCTCGATTTTTTTCTTAGATTTTCCCATAATCTTTGAAAAATTTTCTATTGTCATTGGTGTATTTTTTCCTATTACTAACTTTCCTTCTCTATTACATTCCATAGCAATGCTTAATAATTGAATCCATACTCTAAAATATGTATCTCCATCTTGTTCTTTTAGTAATATTTGAATTTTTCTGTTTGAAAATATTTTAATTTCTAGTTTTAACCATTGTAAATTATACATATCCTCCTTTCCTCACTTTCCTTACAATCTAGCTTATAGATTGTTGTTCCATATTTTTTAAATATTCATCTAGTGCTTGAACTCTAAATAAATATTTTCCACCAACTTTACAACATGGTATTTGCTTTTTTCTTACTAGTTGATTTATTAACCAATATGAAATTCCCAAGTATTCTGATGCTTCTTTCATCGTTAGTGTTGTTCTTTTAATTTGTGTTTCCATCATAGCACTGTCTCCTTTCGTTTTTATTCAAAGAGAGAAAACTTTCCTTTTCTGCCCTTCTACCTTATAGCCCACTACTATATAAAAATAATGTGGTTTTTTTAAAATTTTTTTATATTTTTTTGTTAATCTTCTTTTGTTTAGTGTTTTCAATGGTTTCAAAGAATATTTTTTAGCAAAATCATTGCAATTTTCGTTATTTTTTTGTATAATTCAATTAGTTTGTTAGCAATTTTTTGTTTTGTATCGAATTGCAATCTATGTTTTGGAGGTTTTTAGTGTTAAGAGAAAATCATATTCCAGTAAAAAATAGTTTTAATATATGGTTTAATAGAGAAAAAAGAAAAGAGTTTTATACAACTTCTGTAATTATGTATAAAACGACTTTTAATCATAATTATAATAATAGATTTCCTAATATCATTTTAAAATCAGGTAATACAAGCAAAGAAATTTATTTTACATCATCTAATTTTAAGGAACCTTTTGAAGAAAATTATGGAACTTTCCTAATTAGATTTATTAATGCCGATTTTTCTTCTTTTGAAACTGCATATTTAACTTTCTTTTGTTTTTACGGATTTTCAATACTAAAGGATTTTTATAAGGATATTCCAAATCCTCAATTATATAAAACGGAAAATGATTTTATTAAAACTTATGAACCAATTTTTATTAGAATAAAACCTAAATTGAAAGAATTACAATATTTAATAAAAAGATGTGTTGATTATATGTATAATTTAAATAATAATTCTAAAGATAAAAGCTATTCTCCTTTTGAAAAATATCTTACATATACTATATCAAATAATGTATTTAAGTACTCTACAAATATAGAAGTATTTTATTTTCAACTGTTTGCACATGATACTTTAAATATAGCATCACAATCTATAACACCTAAAATAGTAAGACAACATTTAGCAAATGGAATAATAAATATAAATGATAGTGCAGTTTTTCATACAACCTATTTATCAAATATTTTATATGTTTCATTATCAGAAATTGCATCAAATGAAACTATAAAAATTAAAATTTGTAAAAATTGTGGCAAATATTTTATTCCTATTAAAAATACAGAAAAATATTGTGATATTACCTATTATCAAAATGAAACTACTTGTAAATTAAATGGTGCCAATAATTCTTATACAAAAAAGCGAAACTCTGTGGAAGGAATAAAATTTTATAGAAATAATTATCAAAGAAGATTAATGCAAGCTAAAAGATCTGATGATGAGCAAGTTAAAATAGCTTTCAAAAATTGGAAACAACTTTCTAAATCGAAGATTAAAGAGTTTAATAATAATGAAATTTCTGAAGATGAATTGTTTGAATGGATGAAAGAAAATAAAGATATATAATTGTTTATTGAATTTTAAAGAACTATGATAAGAGATATTCACTCTTATCATAGTTCTTTAAGCCAATTTATATTTTCTTCTGTAATATCATTGAAACCTAGGTTTTTTAATGCTTCTATATAAATCATTTTAGCATTTATTAAATTAGGTTTGGTTTTATATAATTCTATTCTTTCTTTTATTTCTTTGATTTGCAAATAATTTTTATTTTGTTTTATAT
>JAZRRK010000024.1:0-42614 GCA_045650705.1 Clostridia bacterium | reverse complement strand
ATTTTTTATTAAATATTCTTTATTTTCTGACTCTGAATATATAATAACTCCTTCTATTTCCTCATTTAATATTCCAAAACCATCTTTTGGTTTTTCTACAATGTAGTAATACATTTTTTTAGAATTTAATATGTCAGTGAATAATTTGTTTAATTCATCTTCTGTTGCTTCTTTACCATTTATTTCTAATTTATTTTTAGTTTCTTTTACACTCTGCAAACTAAATCTCTCTAAAAACCTAGTAAATTTAAGTTTTGTAAATATCTCTGTAACCTTAGTTTCATCCCATTTAACTAATTTCATTTCTTCTAAGTCTTTTTCTATTGGGGCATTTATATCAATAGTTCCTAATATTCTTGAAATATATGCTAATTCTTTATTTTGTTCTATCTTCTCTTTTAGTTTCCCCTTAAATTTATCTATATTATTATATATTTCTTCAATATTATTGTATTCTTTTATAAGATTTATAGCTGTTTTTTCTCCAACTCCTGGTATGCCTGGAATATTATCTGATGTATCTCCTGCTAGCCCTTTTACCTCAATTAATTTTTCTGGCATAATCCCATATTTTTCTAATACTTTTTCTATATCATAGTCTTCTGTTTCTGTTTTTCCTTGTACTGTATGTGGAATTCTTACTTTTATATTTTTATCTACTAATTGAAAGCTATCTCTATCTCCTGTTAATATTGTTACATCCAAATCTTTAGTTTGTCCCCATTTTGCTAGAGTTCCTAAAACATCATCTGCTTCATAGCCTTCTTTTTCTATTATTTTTATATTCATTGCATTTAGAATTTCTTTTAGTATTGGCATTTGACTGGCAAGTTCATTTGGCATACCTTTTCTATTTGCTTTATATCCTTCATATAGTTTATGTCTATGTGTTGGAGCTTTTAAATCAAATGCTATTACCATATATTCTGGTTTCATATCATCTATTATTTTAAACATTATATTTAAAAAACCATATATTGCATTTGTATATGTTCCATCTTCTGTCATCATTATTTTGGTACCCATAGTACCATAAAAAGCTCTATTTAAAATACTGTTGCCATCTATTAAAACTAATTTTTCCAAAGAACTTCCCCCTCATACCTCACTTTTTAGTTTCGTGATATTCTTTTTCTGTATTGACATTCCATATGTTGTTTTTGTCTTTTTTTCCTGTTATTATATTTTCTACTGTTTCAAATGCAGTTACCATTGAGTGATCCATATTATTGTACCTATGTTGTCCATTTCTTCCTATGCAGTATAAATTTTCAAATTTATTTAGATATTTTATTAATTCATCTATTCTTGAATATGTATCAAAATATGCTGGATATGCTTTTTTTACTTTTTCTCTATGTGCATCTAGAACATCTTCTTCATTTATTATGTTCATTTGCTTAAGCTCTTGTATTGCAAAGTCTATAAACTCTTTTTCTGTTTTGTTCCATAATTCATCGTTTTCATTGCAGAAATATTCTAACCCTATCCACATTGTTTCTTCTGGTTTTTTCACCATATATGGTGACCAGTTGTTAAATATTTGTATTCTTCCAAGTTTTACATCTGGTTCTTGTATATATATCCAACAGTCTGGAACTATATTATTTAAGGTCTTAATACTAGTTTTATTCTCTAGCTTCACTTTCTTTACTAATAATCCTACAGTTATAAAATCTCTATATGGAAGCCCTGTTGCTATATTATATATTTCTTCTGGTACTTTATCTCCTTGCATTCCTTCTACTAGATCTTTTATTGGCATTGATGATACAAATATATCTCCTTTTATTACTTTTGTTGTATCACCAACTTTACATTCTACTGATATTATTTTATCATTTTCTATATTAATATTTTTTACTAAATGTCCTCTTTCAATTTTTCCTCCTAATTTTTCAAATTCTT
Source organism: Clostridia bacterium (assembly GCA_045650705.1). Lineage (GTDB taxonomy): Bacteria > Bacillota > Clostridia > TANB77 > CAG-508 > UMGS1781. The sequence goes on along the minus strand of JAZRRK010000024.1, from coordinate 40,706 downwards.
CTGCCAAAGTTTCCCATAGTTGTCCTGGTCCATATTTTGGATACCAAAATTCCTCTATTAAAGATGTTTCTACTTGTTTTTTATTTTTCTTTTTAAATACTTTTGAAAACATATCTTTTATAACAGCTTTTATTGATAAGCCTTTTACTCTTTGTGCTCCCCAGTCTGCTGATATTTTTGATGGATGTCTTCCCCAAAGTTTTTCTGTATATTTTTCAAAAAACATTTGATATAGTACTTTTCCAAAACGATTTATATAAAAGTTTTCTAATGAATCCTCTTTTTTCTTTATAAATATAGTTTTTAAATAACTAAAGCCTGCTTTCATTGTTCTTATAAATCCCATATTCATGAATGTTTCCTTTTTCATTGTAACAGGATAATCAAAAAATTTTTTTAAGTAATATATTCTAGATACTCTTTGTCTTAATAGCATTACTCTATCTTCTTTTTCCGGATTTGGTCCACCTATCTTTAATGTTTTTTCTCTTTTTAATTTTTCGTCATCAAATGAATTTTTACCTTGTAATGGCATTAAATCTTCCCAAAATTTCATTACTTGTTCATTCTTAGAAAAAAATCTATGTCCGCCTATATCCATTCTATTGCCTTTATATTGTACTGTTCTAGATATCCCTCCTATTTCTTGAGTCTCTTCTAATATTGTTACTTCATAGTCTTTACTTTTTTTTATTAATTTATATCCTGCCGTTATTCCTGCTGGTCCAGCTCCTACAATAATTACTTTCTTTTTCTGCATTTCTATTTTCCTCCTACTCTTTTAGCATTTTATTTCTACTATATTTTCTTGCTTTTTTTGCATTCATTTTTATTCTATATATTTTATTTGAAATTAATATTGTAAAAGGCAATGCTAGTACAGTTAATAGTAAATTTCTATATGTAAAAAAACTATGATTATACGAATGATTTTTTAATGCAAAATACCATATAAGTGGAATTGTCCCTATTAAAATATATGGATATTTCTGTTCTAATTTTTGTTTTATACTTTTATTGTCGCTTCCTTTTATAATTCTTATAATAATTGCTATAGCTATATTTAATATAGCAGGAACTATAATATATTTTAAATTCCTTTCTAAAATTAATGTATACTGAATATTTTCTCCATTTCCTATTGAACGATATCTAACTTGTTCCAAAGCTATTTGCAATAGATTTCTATCATATATTAAATCTATCAAAATCCATTTTGTAAACCACATAGCTATATATCCAATTACCCATGCTAAGCCTGTTTCTATAAATATTACCGTACTTTCTTTAAAACTTAAATGTCTATTTTTTTGTTGTAGCATAAAATATACCAAAATTGGAAATCCATATGTTAATATTGGTACAGATAATAAGTCAAAAAAACTAGTAAGTATACCTAATATAAAGAATATCATAGCTACATTCTTTATATTGCCATTTTTTATTAACAAATATGTGGCTACAGTCATCATAATAATAAATATAGGAGTCTCATGTATAGATATTCCTATATAAAAATATTCAACTCCTGCTAATCCTACAAAAAATATAATTGCTATAAATGGAGATATTTTTTTACCTATCTCATATAAAAGAAACATTAATAAAGCCACAAATATAACAATCAAGATTATTCTTATTTGTGTAATATTAAATAATACTAATAATGGCCTTAGTATTACTAAATATCCATGCCAGTATCTCGCATATTCAAATGATTCATCTATGTCATCATTTGCAACATCATATAACTCTCCTACTGGATTATAGTAATTTCCATATTTAGATGCTGATTTTAATTCACTTACTACATCTTCTTCTATAGTTTTTGTTATTCCTGGTATGTAATTTTTCTTAGCAGTAAATGCTGAATAAAGTGGTGTTGTATTATCTATTGAATATGCTGTATTAATCATAAGTGCATCAGTATAATTATCAAATAGTACAATTAATTCTTTTGATTTTATATATACTTTTTTCCTATTGCCTTCTTTCAACAAGACCTGGGCTGATTCTGCTACATTTTGTTTCATACTACTTGATGGAATTAGAGATGTTATATATAAAGTTAATATAAAAATACCAATCATTATAATAAATACAATACAATATTTAATAATATTTTTTATCATTTTTACCCCTCCAAATTAATATTCATTTGTTTTTTCTTATTTTATATTAACCGTATATTATAGAGCCTCTATACTAGTTTTAGATTTAGCTATCCTATTTAATTTTATTATATAATCCAATGCATTAAAAATAATAATTAACGCCACCATTATTGGTAAATAGAACAATCCTATTTTATATGATTCGCTCCATAGCGCAAAATTAATTAATGTAACTAGCTCATATGAAAATTGTAAGTATAATATATTCTTTATTTCCTTTCCTCTTAACCAAAATATCGTTGGAATTGGCCACATCATATACCATGGGCACAAATTGGTAATAATCAAAAATAAAAATGTTATAAGCAAATTGTTGTATTTTTTTATAGTATTCTTAAAGTTTATCTTTTTATGTAAAAACATAAAAATTAATCCTTCTATTAAAACAAGTATAAATATTGTTTTAAATATATAACTTGAATAAGTATATATTTGTCCATTTTGTAATTTTTGTGATATTGTTAATATTATAGTCAAAATAGATTCTCTAAACTTTTGTTGTTGCATTATAGCTACTAATAGTATTTTTACATCTTCTGCATATATTAAATATATTAGAAGCATTACTCCTATAAATATAACTGCATATAAAATACACTTCAATATTTTTTTATGTATTTTTTCGTTTTTTAAATAATATAACACTAAAAATGGAATTAGTAAAACTGCTACGTACTTTATACACGTAGCTAATGCCATAAACACTATAGTTAGCCATATGTTTTGTCTCTTTAATAAAAAGTATAGGGCTAACAATATAAATAATACTAAATATATATCATTATGTACATTTGTAATCATTTCAAATAATATAAATGGATTTAGTCCATATAATATAACAAATTTTTTGTTTTTAGTTATTTTATATACCAAAATAGCATTAAATATATGAACTAGTACTGCTACCATTTTATATACATATAATGCAACAGTTGCATTTCCAAACGAAAAAGAAGATAATATCTTACATATAAATGCCCAAAGCGGTCCATAAACAACTACTTGTTTCTCCCAATATCCGGTTCTCTGTAAAATTTCATCGTTTTCGTTTAACATTCTAACTTCATGAACTGAAGTATAATATGGATTTTCATTATAATTACCATCTATCCATCCCGTACCTATATAATAAAAAATATCTGATGTTGTAAATGGTAATACTATTGCAAATATTATAGATATTATTAGTATGTACATTATTACTCTTTTAATATTTAGAAATTCTTTATTACTGTTTTTTATTATTTTTAAATAATAAAGAAATAGTAATATTAGAATTATTCCAAAGATTATAGTTCCTAATATTGTTTCTCCATAATTTTTAGGTTTGCATAAGAAAAATGTAAACCATTCTGTAAAGTTGACAATTGTTCCATTTTTTATTAAATACATTATTGATGGAATTGCAAGAATCATAGAAACCATTAAAAATAATGTTTTATACGTAATTTTATCTAACACTTTCTTCATTTTTATATACCTTTCTTCCTCTTAGTAAGTATTTATTATACTGCTTTTTACTATTTTATTATAGCAAACTCTCTATCTTATCTTTCTCAATTTGTTTTCTATATCTTTCTTCCTCTGAGAATATGCAACCGCAATATTTTTGCATATATAGACCTAACTCTCGTGCTCTGGCTTGTCCTTTTCTAAAACCTTCTCTAAAGTCTATGTATAGAAATTTTATATTATATTTTTTTGATAATTCTTCACATACTTTTTTTAGTTCTTCATGCTTTTGGTATGGGCTTACAAATAATGTACTTGTAAATGTATCATATCCATTTTGTTTTGCATATTGTACTGTTTTTTCTAATCTTGATATATAGCAATAATCTGTACATCTATTTTGTAAATCCTTTATTGTATTTTTACAAAATTCTCTTAATCCATATTCTTCCTCAAATATTGCCGTAACATCTATACTTTTAGTATATTCTTTTAAACAATCTCTACGTGCTTGGTACTCTTTATATGGATGTATATTTGGATTATACCAATAAATTGTTGGTTCTATATTATTTTCCCTTAAATAATCTATGCAATACACACTACATGGTGCACAGCATGTATGTAATAATAATTTCATAGCTCTACCCCTGCCTATATGTTTCTACTTAATATAGATAAAATAACATTAATTTGCGTTAATAATATTGTAACACTAATAAATTTAACAATATTTTCTTCTTTATATTCTGCTTTTATTTTTAAGTTACCCATTAATAATATTGCAAGTGGCAAGAATGGTATAAAATATCTTCCCTGAACCCCAGCAATTCTAGTACTTTCTGTTGGTGTCCATTGTATATATAAACTTGTAAATATTAGTACTGTTATTGCCAAAATGATTAACGCAATTATCCAATTTTGAAATTTAGATAATCTTTGTTTAATATCGCTATCAACAACTCCTAACATTAAACTTAAAAATAGAAATACATATGGTGTAATAGTATTTAATATAATATGTTCATTTAGCCCTAATGAGCCACCAAACATAGAAGTTATATAATCATCTGCATTTATATTAACTGAATGAAATAAAATTTGAAAATATCTAATAGGATTTGTTATTATACTTTTAACTTGGTCTATAGGTCTTCCTTCTTTATATTCAGCCAAATATTGACTTGAAATTCCTAACCAACTTAAATTTGCAATCATTGCTATTAAAATTAAAACAACTATAGTAATTATTTTATCTTTTTTAGATGTAAACTTTTCTTTTGGCAATAACAAAAGCAATCCTACTAATGGTAAATATACAATTTTGCATAATGATATAATAATACATAAAATCAATAAAATTATTTTATCTTTAATATTAACTTTTTTCTTCTCTGTATTAAATATTATATTGAAAACATAAGCAATTATTAGCATTGCAATAGAAATTGTCATTGCATCTGACGATAGCGAACTAAATCCTTCTACTGCAATTGGTATAGCCATAATTACTAATAATACTTTTTTTCCAAAAGGCATTAGCTTTATTGCAAAATATAGTACTACTATAGAAGTAATTATATTTACTAATCTGGCAGCATAAGCCATTATAATAGGTCTATCTGTAAAAAGATTTGCAATTGATACTCCTACAACTTGAGGTGTATATTGTAATGGCGAATATAATGCTTCTGTAGATAATGTTACAATTATTGTGTCATCCTCATTAATTGTATATTGGTATAACTCTTTAAAATTATGCCCTGCTGTTTTTTCTCTATTTATTATATCATATACTGCCCTCGGAACTTTAGTTGCTGGATAATTAGTTGCTCCCGCTTGAAATATATGTCCATATTCTGTAGGAACTAAAAGATTTCCATTTGCAATATCATAAATTCTTAACCAGTGATTATCTTCATCATGATTTCTAAATATAGGCATAGTAATAAAAAACATAATACATATGAATGGTATTACTATTAAAAAAGCTTTTTGTATATTTAAATTTTTTTCTTTGTAAATAAAAACACACATAATTACAATCATTATAGTTATTGTAATTGATAAAGTAATAAATTGTATGCTACTAGTTCTTTCTAATCCAGCTTCGTATAATGTAAAACTCAAAAGTATAATAATAGATATTATCAATACTAATGCAAACTTTATATCTTTTTTCATAAAATAATCCCCTTTATTCTTTATATTCTATCCCTAAATGTTCATATGACTTTGGTAACACTATTCTTCCTCTTGGTGTTCTTCCTATAAATCCTTTTTGCATTAAGTATGGTTCATATACATCTTCTATTGTCTCTACTTCTTCCCCTATTGTTGAAGCAAGTGTTTCGATTCCTACAGGGCCTCCTGCATAGTTTAATATTATAGATTGTAATATTTTTCTATCTATATTATCTAACCCCATATCATCTATTTCTAACTTTTGTAGAGCAATATCTGCTATTTGTTTTGTTATTGTTCCATCTCCCAAAACTGCCGCATAGTCTCTTACTCTTTTTAATAATCTATTTGCAATTCTTGGTGTCCCTCTTGAACGTTTTGCAATTTCCATTGCTCCATCTTTATCTATTTTTATACTCATTATCTCTGCTGACCTTATTACAATTGTTTGAAGTTCTTCTTCGTTATATAATTCCAGTCTACAGGTTATTCCAAATCTATCTCTTAATGGTGTTGTTAAAGAACCTGCTCTGGTTGTAGCTCCTACTAGTGTGAATTTAGGCAATTCTAATCTTATTGACCTTGCACTTGGTCCTTTTCCTATAATTATATCTAAATTATAATCTTCTAATGCTGGATATAATATTTCTTCTACACTTCTATTTAATCTATGTATTTCATCAATAAATAACACATCATTTGGTGCTAGATTAGTAAGCAAAGCAGCTAAATCACCTGGTTTTTCTATAGCAGGGCCTGATGTTATTCTTATATTTGAATTCATTTCTGTTGATATAATATTTGCAAGAGTTGTTTTCCCTAATCCCGGCGGGCCATATAACAATACATGATCTAATGTTTCTCCTCTTTTTTTTGCTGCTTCTATATAAACTTTCATATTCTCTTTTACTTTTGTTTGCCCTATATATTCATTTAATGTTTTTGGTCTTAGTGAAAATTCTACTTTCTCTTCATCGCTATCTTGTAAGTTTGGAATTAATAGTTTTTCTTCTTCCATTCTTTAATGATTTCCTTTCCTCAATGTTTTTATTTTTATAATTACCCATCCCACTTCAAATATGGACGACCTGTGGTCGTCCTTTCTTCATACTATTCTTCATTTCTAATATTTATTTTTATTTTTTCTACATCTTTATATTCAAATTTGACTTCGAATTTTACTTCTTCTCCTACGTTAAAAATTTCTATTGTTTTATTTTCAATTCCTATTTGATTATTATTTTCATTGTAGAATATAAAATCTATATTAACGTTTTTTAATAATTCTTCTGTAGTATTTGTTACTTTTCCCTGTATGTATCCTTTATTTTTAGCAATTTTACTTTCAGTTATTTCTATCTTTGGATTATCTACCAATATACTATAATTATTAAAGTCTTTGTAATAAGCTTTTGTCATAAAATGTACAAATACTTCAACAACTACATATACCAATATTAGTAGTATTACATATCTAAATATTTTTTTCATTGTCATATTACTTCTTCCCTTCTTTATTAATCTGCTTGTATTATACTATAACTGAAAAAAAATGTAAACAAAATTTTTGTTAAAATAAAAAATTAAAGTAAGTATATATTTAGAAAACGGACGACCAATGGTCGCCCCTACACTTTTTATACATTTTCTAAATAATATATTAATTATCTTAATTTTAAGTATTTCATTGCTTCATAAATATTTTTTATTCCTATTATATTTGAGTTGTAACTTTGTTTTAATTGTTTCTTGTTACTTTCTGGAATTATACAAGTTTTAAATCCAAGTTTTTCTGCTTCTTTTATTCTTTTTTCTATCATATTTACACTTCTTACTTCTCCTGTTAATCCTACTTCTCCTATTGCTATTGTATCAACTGGTATACTTATATTTTTGTAACTCGATGCTACTGCCAATATTATTCCTAAGTCCAGTGCAGGCTCATTTATCTTTATTCCTCCAACTATATTTAAATAAGCATCTTGATTTCCTAATGGTAAACCTACTATTTTTTCAAGTACTGCTATTAATAAAGTTAATCTATTAAAGTCAATTCCATTTGCAGTTCTCCTTGGAAAGCCAAATACACTTTGGGTTGTTAAGGCTTGAAGTTCCACAAGTATTGGTCTTGTTCCTTCCATACTTGCTACTACAATTGAACCCGCTGGATTTTCATCTCTTTCTCCGTAATAGTACTGATGATGGATTTTGTATCTCACACATTCCTTCTTCTTGCATTTCAAACATGCCTATTTCATTTGTAGAACCAAATCTATTTTTTACTCCTCTTAGTATTCTATATGAAAAATATCTCTCTCCTTCTAAGTATAGAACTGTATCTACCATGTGCTCTAGAACTCTTGGTCCTGCAATATTTCCGGTCTTTTGTAACATGACCTATAATTATTGTTGTAATTGCTTCTTGCTTACACGTTCTCATAATTTTAGCTGTTATTTCTCTTACTTGGCTTACACTTCCCGGACTTGATGTTATTTCATTTGAATACATTGTTTGTATTGAATCTATTATAACTAATTTAGGTTTTATTCTTAGCACTGAATATTCAATAAGTTCCATATCTGTTTCACCTAAGAATAATATATTTTCATTATTTATTCCTAGTCTATCTGCCCTTATTTTTATTTGCTCTGCTGATTCCTCACCAGACACATATAGAACTTTTCCTTCTCCTTTTACCTTATCGCATATTTGTAAAATTAGAGTTGATTTTCCAATACCTGGTTCTCCTCCAAGTAATGTTAAAGAGCCTTTCACTAAGCCTCCACCTAATACTCTATCTAATTCTTCAAATCCTGTTGAACTACGTGCTATGTCTTGTTTTTTTATATCATTTAAAAGAGTTGGTTCAGCTTTTTCTCTATTCTGAAGTTTTCCGTTTGCTTTTGATACTGTTTGTTTTTCTTCATAACATGTATTCCATTCATTACAAGCAGGACATTTTCCAAACCATTTTGGTGATTCATTTCCACAATTGCTACATACAAATATTGTACTTGATTTTGCCATATATTCATCTCCTAATATGAAAATAACATTTATGACATTCTATCATAAATGTTATTTTTTAGCAATATTTTTTAATTGTTAAATATCTCTTCAAATTCTTGTGCTGATATTGTTTCTTTCTCTAATAATTTTCCTGCTACTGCGTGTAATTTATCCATATGTTCTAATATTAATTCTTGTGCTTTTTTGTATGCTGTATCTATTAATTCTTTTACTTCTATTCCGATAATATCTTCAATATTATTTCCAAAAACTTGTAATTCATATTGTTCTTTTGCTTCTAGGTTTATTGGACCTACTCTATCACTCATTCCGTATTTTTTTACCATATCTTTTGCAAGACTTGTTGCTACTTCTATGTCATTACTTGCACCAGTTGAAATATCATTTAATGCTATTTTTTCTGCTGCCCTTCCTCCTAATAGTGCAATTAGTTTTTCTTGCATTTCAGTTTTTGATATATAATATTTATCTTCATTTGTTCTATACATTGTATATCCACCAGCTAGACCTCTTGGTATTATTGATACTTCTTTTACATCTTGCTGTGTTTCTAAATACTTACTAACTATAGCATGGCCTGCTTCATGATATGCAGTTAATTTCTTGTCTTTTTCTGATATTACTCTACTATTCTTTTGAAGCCCTACTGTTACTTTTTTAACAGCTTCTTCTAAATCATCCATTATAATTTTTTTATGTTTTCTTGTTGTAGCAATTATTGCTGCTTCATTTAACACATTTGCAAGCTCTGCACCTGTAAATCCTGCTGTATCTGTAGCAATTTCTTTTAAATCTATATCATTTCCCAATGGTTTATTTGCTGAATGTATTTTTAATATAGCTTCTCTTCCTCTTGCATCAGGTACTGCTATTGTTATTTGTCTATCAAATCTTCCAGGTCTTAATAATGCTTTATCTAGCATTTCTGGTCTATTTGTTGCTGCTAATACTATTACTGTCTGATTTGTATCAAATCCATCCATTTCTACTAATAATTGATTTAGAGTTTGATTGTTTTCAGATTCTGCTCCGCTTCCCCCTGTTCTTCTTGCTCCTATTGCATCAATCTCATCTATAAAAACAATACATGGTGATACTTTTTTTGCTTTTTCAAATAACTTTCTAACTCTTGATGCTCCTAATCCTGCAAACATTTCTATAAATTCAGAACCACTCATTGATATAAATGGAACACCCGCTTCTCCTGCAATTGCTTTAGCTATTAATGTTTTTCCTGTACCTGGTTTTCCATATAATAATATTCCTCTTGGAATTTTTGCTCCCATTTCTTGGAATTTTTTAGGTTCTTTTAAAAAGTTTACTATTTCTATTAATTCATTTTTTTCTTCATCTAATCCGGCTACATCCTTAAAAGTTATTCCTGTTTTTTCGCTCTCTGTATCATATACCTTACCTTTATCACCTAAACCTTGCATTTTAAATAACAAAATAAATAATACTAATATCATTATTGTTGGTAATAAGCTAAATAATATATCTGATATCCTTAGTAATAAACTTACAGGCTTTTCTATTAATTCAATGCTATTTCCAGCAAGTATTTTTTCTTGTACTAATTCTATAAATGCTTGTATGTCTGGTATTATTGCACTTTTTTCTTCTTCAACATTCTTTAATTTAACTTTTATTGATGTGCTTCCAACAGTCATTTCTATTTTTTCTACTTGGTTCTCATTAATTTTTCTTAATAGCTCGTTGTAATATATCTCATTTTCTTTATCATCATTCTTATTATTCAAGGCAAATACTAATACCACAATGCATATTATTGTAAGTATTGAAAATATTGTATACCATATTTTATCTTTTTTCTTATTTTTATCTTTTTCGTTCATTATTCATACTCCCTTCTAATGCTTTTTGCTACATATAATGGGTTTACATCTAATTGTGCAACATCTCCCACATTAACCTCTCCATCTGTTACATCTATTATTGTATGATACATTCCGTATTGTACCTATGACATCATACCTTTTTCCTTTTATAATTACTGTTAGATTTTGCTTCTTAAATAAACTTTTTACATTTCTGACTATTGTGCGTATCTTATCTATTAATCTAAACATGTCCATTTTTGCAGATACATTATATCCATCTATATACCCTATTGGTAATACTGCAATCTTTGTATCTCTTCTAGTTTTATATGCTTTCAAGTAACTAATGTAAAATCCTTTTGGAATATTCCTAATTTCTGCAATACTTACTTGATATTCTCCTATTCTTTTTAATCCAATATTGTTTTCTGAGTGTACCCTCCCAACAAAAGCTGAACCTATTCTTGCTGCATTTAGGTGCATTTCTGGATAATTTAAAAATGCTGGTGAATTACAAATATGTTTTAGCTGTATTTGTATTCCTTTTTCTTCTAATTTATTTATAACTTCATTAAATCTGTCAAATTGTTGTTTAGTATGCTTATTATCTTTATAATATGCTATAGAAAAATGTGAAAAAATTCCTTCTACTTTAATATTTTTATCTAAGTCTTCTATTGAATTAATTATTTCATCATAATTATCATACATAAATCCATATCTTCCAAATCCTGTATCTATCTTTATATGTGCTCTTATATTATATCCTTTTTGTGCTAATTCATTTAGAATTTTAGAATTTTCTCTTGAATCTATTGTTACAATTACATTATTTTTTACAGCTTCTTCCAACTCTTCTTCCGTGTTCAGCGCTGAAAGTAACAATATATTATTACATATTTTTTCTGATGCTAACTCTATTGCTTCTTCTAATGTTGCAACCGCTAGAAAATTTATACCATTATCTACCAAGAATCTTGCATATTGTTTTAAGCCTAGTCCATATCCATTTCCCTTTACTATCCCTATTATGGTATAATTGTCTCCTGATGTTTGTTTTGTATAAGCTTTTATTTTATTTATATTATGTCTTAAATCTTCTTTATTTACTACTACCTGTTTCAAATTTATTTTCCTCTTTCTTTCAACATCGTTTTTAATCCTGCTAGCCTTTTATAAATTTTTTCACTTATCTTATACATTTTATATGTTAATGGTTTATAATTTATATATAATTCCCCTATAAACTCAGTAAATTCTGCATTAAATCCTTTTTTGAATCTGTATAATCCATACTGTGGATGACTTTCATCAACTATTCCTACTACTCCTCTAAAATCATACATGTCTTTTTTATGTTCTATTGAATACTTAATCATTTCCCATTGTAGTAAATAGTTTGGCATTAAATTTCTATGTTCATTACTGCTTGCTCCATATAAATACCAAATTTTATTTCCATATATTATATCTATTATTCCTGATATTGGCTTGTCCTCATGATATGCCATCATTAATTTAAAATGTTCTGGTGCTAATTCATCATACATTTTTTCAAAATATGATAATGGTCTTATCATAAAATTGTCTCTTTTTCCTGTCACTTCCATTATTTTATGAAATTCTTTTAAATCTTCCCTTGTACCTTCTTTTATAACTACACTTTTTTTTGTTGCTAAGCGTATATTATACCTTGTTTTCTGATGAAATGCACTAAACACTTCATCTTCTGTTTTATTTTTTATATCTAGTCTGAATACATATCTTGGTTGAATCCCTTCACTAAAGTCTTTTGCATCTTCTTTTATTTTAAATCCTAGTTTTGTAGCTATTGTTTTAAATTCTTCATCATCACTTTTAATATCTGGTTCCCATTTTAGAGTAAATGCTTTATATTTCTTTGCCAATTCTTTTAACCCTTCACATAAATCTTTTAAGACTTCTTCATTATGTATGTCACAAATTGGTCCTCTTGATATATACATAAAATTACCAAATATAGGAATTTTCCTAATTAATACACTTACTGCTCCTACTATTTTTCCAGTATTATCTCTAGATAATACTATTTCATTTTTCCAAGCTTGTTTTACCTTTCCCCATTCTAAAGATTGTTGAAAATTACATCTATCATTGCTTTCAAGAAATTCTTTATATTCTTTTTCATCTTTTTCAGTTAAAATTTGCATTTTTTTACCCTTTCATTTATATATTTCTTGCTTCCATATTAAATAATATATATTGCAAACGAGGTCGACCCTTGAGTAGCCGGAGGCGTGCAATTGTTAATACAATAGTAGTTATCGTAACAATTAATTATAACATAGTAGATAATAAACCGCGGGTGGAGACCGCAAGTTAAAATATATATTATTTAATATGGAAGCAATAGATAATATTTATAAATTTAAATTTATATTTCTTCCAGTCTTATCATATTTTCTGTATTTCACATTACTCATATCAAACATTTTCTTTGATATTTTTACACTATCAGTATCAGCATACTTATCTTCTTTATATATTACTTCTTTTATTCCTGATTGTATTATAGCTTTTGCACATTCATTGCATGGAAATAGTGCCACATATATTCTACTATTTCTTAATGTTGTTCCTGTATAGTTTAGTATGGCATTTAATTCTCCATGGCATACATATGGATACTTAGTTTCTGCAAATTTTCCCTCTCTTTCCCAAGGAATTTCATCATCTGAACATCCCTTTGGAAATCCATTGTATCCTATTGATAATATTTTATTATCTTCACTTACTATGCAAGCACCAACTTGTGAATTTGGGTCTTTACTTCTCTCGCCTGATAATAGTGCTACTCCCATAAAATATTCATCCCAACCTATATATTCTTTTCTTTTTGGCATAAATATACTTCCTTCCTTTTTTTGTTACAATTTAGGCTAACTACTGAATAATCTTCGATGTATTGCTATACAGCCCCTTTAATAAGGGGGCTGTCACCGATAGGTGACTGGGGGTTATATAATAAGTATTTTAAGAACCCTCCGTCAGCCTTCGGCTGCCACCTCCCTTGTTAAAGGAGGTTTCAGATACTTTTTTGAAGACTTTGACTGAATAATAATAACTATCTAATTCAAATTTTAAAGTATTTTCTCCACTGTCATTCCGTCTTTTGAGTCTTTTACTGCATATCCTAATTCTTTTATTTTGTCTCTTAAGTCATCTGATAATGTCCAATTTTTTTCTTGTCTTGCTATTTTTCTTTGTTCTATTAATTCTAAAATTTCTTGTGGTATTTCTTCTTCTTTTTGTTCTATTTTTTCATCTATTTTGATTCCTAATACCTTATCAAAGCTTAATAGTAAGTCTGCTAATTGTTTTGATTTTTTAGGATTTTTTATTATATCCCATATTACACTCATTGCAACTGGCATATTTAAATCATCATTAATTGCTTCTAAGAATTTTTCTTTATATCCTTCAATAACACTTTCTTCTATATTTTCTGTTCCTTCTTTATGCTTTAGATATCCTTCTTTTAGTTTAATTAATGAGTTTTGCGCATTTGATAGTCCTTCCCATGTAAAGTTAAGCTTGTTTCTATAGTGAGATGTATAGCATAACATTTTATATGCTAGTGGATCATATCCTTTATCTATTAAGTCTTGTACTGTATAAGTATTTCCTAAACTTTTTGACATTTTTCCACCATCTATTAATAAAAATTCACAATGCATCCAAAACTTTGCTGGCACTTTGCCTGTACATCCTTTGCTTTGTGCTATTTCATTTTCGTGGTGTGTTGGTACTAAGTCTATTCCTCCTGTATGAATGTCAAATTGTTCTCCTAAATATTTATTACTCATTGCAGAACATTCTATATGCCAGCCTGGATAACATAGTCCCCATGGGCTTTCCCATTTCATAATATGATTTTCTGGGGCTTTGATCCATAATGCAAAATCATACGGATTTCTTTTTTCTTCATCTACTTCAACTCTTGCTCCTGCTTTTTGTTTTCTTAAATCAATTCCTGATAAAATTCCATAATTATCTAGCTTTGAAACATCAAAATATATTGCTGTTGATGTTTCATATGCATATCCATTTTCTAATAATTTCTCAACAAATTTCATCATATCATTAATATGTTCTGTTGCTTTACATATTATTTCTGGTCTATCTATATTTAATCTATCAAAATCTTGTAAAAACTTTTCTGTATAATATGCAGCAATTTCTAATGGAGTTTTCTTTTCTTCTCTTGCTGCTTTTAACATTTTGTCTTCTCCTTCGTCTCCATCTGATACTAAATGTCCAACATCTGTTATATTCATTGCATGTTTTAAATCATATCCATTATATTTTAATACTCTTCTTAAAGTATCCATAAATATATATGATTTCATATTTCCAATTGTTGCATCTTTATATACAGTAGGTCCACAACTGTATATTCTTACAGTATTTCCATCGAGTGGCTTAAAATCTTCTTTAGTTTTTGTTAAAGTATTATAAAAATTAATATCCAAATCCATCACCTATCATATTAATGGCAAATTATTATAATAATTTGCCATTATTAGTTGTTTTAATTAGATGTACTTACATCTATTGTATTATCAATTATTGTGTTGCCTGTTGTTGTGTTCTCAGTCGTTGTATTCTCACTTGTTGTATTTTCAGTTGTTGTATTTCCTGTTGTCGTATTTCCTGTTGTTGTGTTACCAGTTGTTGTATTTCCTGTTGTTGTATTTCCCTCAGGTACTTCTGGCTCTTCTGGTATCTCAGGTTCTTCTGGTTTTACATGTGTAGTACAAGTATCTTTAATTGTTAGCATATATTTTGCATCTTGTGCTTTATCCCAATTTCCTTTTTCTGTTTCTGGTCTAGTTATATATACTTTTTTTTCTATATTTGTACAATACTCATTAGCTAAAAGTCCTGTATCTAAACATATAGTTGCTTCTACATGGCAAGTACATTGTTCTTTAGGAACTGTTCCTTTTAAGTAGTATTCTGTATATACTTGACTTCCTCTAGGGTCATTTTTACAAAGTTCTGTTGCTAATTTCCCTGAATTTTTACATATAGTTGCTGTTGTAACTCCACTTGGTCTTGTATCAGCAAATGTTTTACCTTCTAAACCTTTATGGATTTCTTCCATTACTCCGTCCCATATATATCCTGCTGGGTTCCATGTAAATCTTACTTGTTCTTCTTGATCAAATCCAAACCAAGTTGCTGCTGTATAATATGGTGTAAATCCACATACCCATCTATCAACATCACCTGTTGTTGTTCCTGTTTTTGCTCCAACACTTATACCTGAAATTCTTGTATAAGACAATGCTCCTGATCTTACAACTTCTGTTAATATTTCTTTTACAATATATGCAGATGCTGATGACATTATTGTTCTTGTTTCTTGCTCTGTTTGTAAAATAACATTTCCTTCACCATCTACAACTTTTGTATAAAAAGTTGGTTCTATATATACTCCATCATTAGCAATTGCTGCATAAGCTCCTGCCATTTCTAATGGACTTATGTCAGCACTTCCTAAAGCTAGAGTCATATTTTTTTGATGTTCTTGAATTGAAGTAATTCCTGCACTTTTTAGAAATTCTACTGATCTATCAATTCCTATCGCATTTATCGCCTTTAACATTGGTATATTTTGTGATGAAGCTATTGCATATCTTACTGTTATTAATCCTTTACTTGAATATGCGTAATTTTTAAAATCTGCATATTGTCCTGATGAATATGTTATATCATCAAAAACTGAACCTGCTGTAATTATCCCGTTATCTATTCCAGGACATAATACCGCTAAAGGTTTCATAGATGAACCTGGCTGTCTTGTACTTTGTGTTGCTCTATTTAAACCAAATGCTGTTGTTTTTTCTCCTAATGCTCCAACTGTAGCTAATACATATCCTGTTTTATGGTCTATAAGTACCATTGCTGTTTGTGCTGTTTTATAGTTTCCATCTTCGTCTTTTGTCTTCTTTGAGTATGTAATATAATCTTCATCTTTTACTTCTTCTTCCATCACATTTTGAAATTCAGTATTTTGTGTTGTATATATTGTAAGTCCTCCACTTTTTACATAAGCATCTACGTAATCCTCAGTATATCCATACTTTTCTTTTAATTCTTTTTTTACTTGATTTATAGCTGCTTCAGTATGATATGAATGTATTGATTGAGCTATAGTTCCTTTATTAAAGGCTAATCCATTTTCTAATTCTTCAACTGCTGTTCTATACTCTTCCTCTGTAATACCTGCTTTATGCTCTTGTTTTTCTTTTCCTAATTCACGCATCTTATCTAATACTGTTCTTGTTCTTGTCTTTATTTGTTTTATATCATCTTCCTCTGTTGAAAATGGGCTATATAAGTTTGGTGCATTATTTATTCCTGCCAAAAAGGCTGATTCAGCTAAAGTTAAATCACTAGCGCTTTTACTAAAATAGTATTGAGAAGCTACTTCAACTCCATATGTTCTTCCTCCTAAGAATATTAAGTTTAAATATAGCTCTAATATCTCGTCTTTAGACATTTCTTGTTCTATATAATACGCTCTTGCCATTTCTTTAACTTTTCTTTGCCAAGTTCTGTCATCCTCTGTAGTTATATTTTTTACCATTTGTTGAGTTATTGTACTTCCACCAAATGAAGAATTTCCTCCATTTAAAATATATGTTAATGTTGCAGCTCCTGTTCTTTTTATATCAACACCATTATGTTCATAGAATCTTTCGTCTTCAATTGCAACGAAAGCTTTTGGTATGTACTTAGACATTTGAGAAATAGGAATAGGGTCTCTATTTTCATCTCCACTTAATACTGCAATTGTTGCTCCTGTAATATCTTTTACAACTGAATTTTCAAATTTAATTTTTACTTCTTTCATATCCAGTTTTGCTTCTTTGCATATTCCATATAGTTTACCTATAAATATACCTGCTGTTATTATCAATATTAATAATAATACTAATAATGATATTTTAACTGCTTTCCAAACTTTAGGATGTTTTTTTGTTCTCTTAGTTTTTATTTTATATTTTTTTGTTTCTTCCATTTCATTTTGTGTTTCTGGTATTCTTCTTACTTTTTTCTTTTTATTTTTATTCTCTTCCATTTTTACCTCCCACATATCATCTTTTTTATTATATTACAAATGCTAATAAAATTCAAGAAAAATCGTTTAAAATGTCTTGTTCTGTCGTTACCATCTTTGCTCCTTGTTTTATTAATTCATTAGTTCCGTTTTGAAGTGCAACTATTTATATTTCCTGGTATCGCATATACATTCTTTCCTTGTTCTAATGCAAAATCTACTGTTATATATGTTCCACTCTTTTCTCTTGCTTCTATTACAAGCACTCCATCTGACAATCCACTTATCATTCTATTTCTTGCTGGAAAATTCAACTTTTCTGGTTTTGTACCTATAATATATTCTGAAATTATCACTCCGCCTTGTTCTATTATCTTTTCTGCTAAATTCTTATTTTCGTACGGATATATATTATCTAGTCCATTTCCTATTACTGCTATGGTATTCTTTAGAGACTTTACTGCGCCTATATGTGCATATTTGTCCACACCATTAGCTAATCCTGATATTATGGTTATATTTCTATTTGATAAATTATATGCAAATCTTTTTGCTGTTTGACTTCCATATTTACTACAATTTCTACTACCTATAATTGCTATTGATTTGTTATTTAATATTTCACTATTTCCTTTTGTATACAATACAACTGGTGAATCATAAATATTTTTTAACTTTTGTGGATATGTTTTGTCTTTTATTGTTATCATATTTATGCCATTTTTCTTCATATATTCTTCAAAAGACTTTAAGTTTTTTCTGTAGGTGTTATCTAGTATAATCTCTATCTTTTCTTTGTCTAAAAACTGATTTTTCTGCAATTCTTCTTTAGTTAATTTCCATATATTTTTAGGAGTTTCATATTTGTTTAATAATTCATTTTGTACTCTTGCTCCTATTTTATTTATTCTTGAGAACCAAATCCAATATGTATTCATCATTTTTCATCCTTTCACATATTTAATTGTAGTCCTCTTTTTTTCTTTTATTTTTGTGAAGCTTTTATTATATTGTTCATAAGCATTGCTATTGTCATAGGTCCAACTCCACCTGGTACAGGAGTAATATAGCTTGCAATTTTGCTAACTTCCTCAAAATCTACATCTCCACATACTTTTCCTTCTTCATTTCTATTTATTCCAACATCTATAACAACAGCTCCTTCTTTTACCATATCTGCTGTTACAAATTTTGTTTTTCCTAATGCACATACTAATATATCAGCTTTTTTTGTAATATCTTTTAACTCCTTTGTTTTAGAATGGCATATGGTTACTGTTGCATTTTTATTTAATAAGCATTGTAGCATTGGCTTTCCTACAATATTGCTTCTCCCTATTACTACTGCATTTTTTCCCTCTATCTCAATATTATATTCTTCTAATAATTTTATAACTCCAAATGGTGTGCAAGATACAAAAGTTTCTTGTCCTAATACTAGCTTTCCTACATTTATAGGATTAAATCCATCTACATCTTTATTAGGAGCTATTGTTCTAAATGCTTCATTTATATCTAAATGTTTTGGTATAGGACTTTGTAAAAGAATTCCATTTACATCAGTTCTTTCATTTAATTCATTTATTAGTTCTAGTAATTTTTCTTGAGTAGTATCGTCCCCTAATAAATACTCCTCATATTCTATTCCTAATTCTTCACAAGCCTTGCTTTTATTTCTTACATATATCTTTGAAGCGCCATCTTCTCCAACCATAATAACTGCAAGCTTAGGAACTATTCCTTTTTGTTTTAATTCTTCTACTTTATTTTTTAATCTTTCTCTCGTCTTTCTTGCTACTTCTTTTCCATCTAAAATTGTTGCCATATTTTCCCCTCATTTCATTGCATGCATTATATCACTAATTTATAAAAATTAAAAGTGATATTAACTGTTTTTAGTAATTTTATATTATATATTCTTCACTTGAGCTACTCTTTTACATAAATATTAACTAAACTATTTAAAATGGTGCTATATTTTGATATAATTAAATATGGAAAAGATATTTTAAGGAAAGTGAAAATTATTATGTTTAAATTGGTATCAGAATATAAGCCAACAGGTGACCAGCCTCAGGCAATAAATGATTTAGTTAATGGATTAAATAATGGTAAAAAGTTTCAAACATTATTAGGAGTTACTGGCTCTGGTAAAACTTTTACTATGGCTAATATTATCGAAAAAGTACAAAGACCTACTCTTGTTTTAGCACACAATAAAACTCTTGCAGGTCAATTATATAGTGAGTTTAAGGAATTGTTTCCTGAAAATGCAGTTGAATATTTCGTATCTTATTACGATTATTATCAACCTGAAAGCTATATTCCTTCTTCTGATACTTATATCGAAAAAGATGCTTCTATTAATGATGAAATTGATAAATTAAGACATTCTGCAACAGCATCTCTTTTTGAAAGAAAAGATGTTATTGTTGTAGCTTCTGTTTCTTGCATTTATGGTTTAGGAGATCCTATTGATTATGAAAACCTTATTGTCTCTTTGAGACCTGGTATGCAACGTGAAAGAAATGAAATATTAAAAAAACTAGTAAATATGCAATATTCTAGAAATGATATAGATTTTAAAAGAGGTACTTTTAGAGCTAAAGGAGATATCTTAGAAGTTTACCCTTCTGATACTAATGAAATGGCAATAAGAGTAGAATTCTGGGGAGATGAAATTGAAAAAATATCTGTTATAAATCCTTTAACTGGAAAAGTTATTGGAACGAGAAATCATATTATGATCTTTCCTAATTCACACTATGCTACTTCTGAAACTAAACTAAAAAATGCAATAAAAACAATTGAAACTGAACTAGATGAAAGAATTAAATATTTTAAAGATAATAATAAACTAATTGAAGCTCAAAGAATTGAGGAAAGAACAAATTTTGATATGGAAATGCTTATAGAAACTGGATTTTGCCAAGGTATAGAAAATTATTCTAGGCATATAAGTGGAAGATCTGCTGGCTCTCCTCCATTTACTCTATTTGACTATTTCCCAAAAGATTTCTTATTACTTATAGATGAATCCCACGCTACCATTCCACAAGTTAGAGCAATGTATAATGGAGATAAAGCTAGGAAAGATTCTCTTGTAAACTATGGTTTTAGACTTCCTTCTGCTTATGATAACAGACCTTTAAAATTTAATGAGTTTGAAGAAAGAATAAACCAATGTATATTTGTTAGTGCAACTCCTGCAGATTATGAAAATGAACATTCTGAGCAAGTAGTTGAACAAATTATAAGACCAACAGGACTTTTAGACCCTAAAATTGAAGTACGTCCTGCTCAAAATCAAATTGATGATTTAATATCTCAAATACGATTAAGAGTTGAACGACATGAAAGAGTTTTAGTTACTACTCTAACTAAAAAAATGGCTGAAGATTTAACATCTTATTTAAAAAATATTGATATAAAAGTAAATTATATGCATTCTGATATAAAAGCATTAGAAAGAATGGAAATTATACGTAATCTTCGTTTAGGAGAATTTGATGTTCTTGTCGGAATAAATCTTTTAAGAGAAGGATTAGACATACCAGAAGTTTCACTTGTTGCTATATTAGATGCAGATAAAGAAGGATTTTTACGTTCTGAAAGGTCTTTAATACAAACTATAGGTAGAGCTGCAAGAAATGCTAATGGGGTTGTTATTATGTATGCAGATGAACTTACTGATAGTATGGAAAAAGCTATTTCAGAAACAAATAGAAGAAGAAGTATTCAAATGGAATACAATAAGACTCATGGCATAACACCTCAAACTATTAATAAAGGAATTCGTGATACTATTAAAGCTACTATCTTAGAAGATGTTAGCTCTGAATATAAATTGGATAAAGATGAATCTATTGAAAATATTATAAATAATTTAACAGATGAAATGCTAAAATGTGCTGCTAATATGGAATTTGAAAAAGCTGCAGAATTACGTGATAAGATTAAAGAATTGGAAAAATTGATTTAATAATATGGCACACGTCCTTTTCGATTCCATATTAAAAGTTCTCGCCCACAAAAAATAGAAGTCTTAAGACTTCTATTTTTATGGTGGCTCGAAGTGGAATCGAACCACTGACACGGGGATTTTCAGTCCCCTGCTCTACCAACTGAGCTATCGAGCCAAATATGCTATTAAAAAAAATGGCGACCCGGAACGGGCTCGAACCGTCGACCTCTAGCGTGACAGGCTAGCGTTCTAACCAACTGAACTACCGGGCCAAAAAAATTAAATGGTGGGCGCAATAGGGCTCGAACCTATGACCTCCTGCTTGTAAGGCAGATGCTCTACCAGCTGAGCTATGCGCCCGTCCGTTCAACGAATATTAGTATACTATTTTTTTTATCATCTGTCAATAGTTTTTTGAAAATTTTTCATTTTTTTGAATTTTTTGTTAAAAATCTCATATTTGAAAACGGACGAGCAATGCTCGCCCCTACAAATTTCTTAAATAACTTTATATATGAATTTCCATTCTCACTCTTCACTATTTCAATACTGTCTTCCCCAGATTATGTATGTATTTGCTGGTTTTCCGCAACATACACATTTGTCTCCAATATGTTCTTTTTCAAATGGCATACATCTTGAATGTGCACCTGTTAATTCTTTTATTTTGTCTTCACATTCTTGGTTTCCGCACCACATTGTTTTTATAAATCCTTGATTTGTATTTATTTTTTCTACAAATTCATCTAGATTGTTTGCAATTGATGTTCTTCTTTCTGTGTTTGCTTTGCATTCATTATACATGTTTTCTTGTATTTGTTCTAATACTTCTCCTAATTTTGTTTCTAATTCATCTAATTTTACTGTTATTTTTTCAGCTGTATCACGTCTTACTAATACGCATTCCCCATTTTCAATGTCTCTTGGTCCTATTTCTATTCTTACTGGAACGCCTCTCATTTCCCAATCATTGAATTTGTATCCTGGAGTATAGTTTTCTCTTGTATCACATTCCATTCTATATTTTTCATTTAATATGTTATATAGCTCTTCTGCTTTTTCTTTTACGCCTTCTTTTTTTATTGCAATTGGAACTATTACAGCTTGTATTGGTGCTACTCTTGGTGGTAATTTTAATCCTCTATTGTCTCCATGTGCCATTATTGTTGCACCTATTAATCTTGTACTAAATCCCCATGATGTTTGATATGCATATTCTTCTTTTCCTTCTTTATTTTGGAATTTAACATCAAATGGTATTGTAAAGTTTTGCCCAAAATAATGTGATGTTCCTGCTTGCAATGCTCTACCATCATGCATTAATGTTTCTACTGTATATGTTGCTACAGCTCCTGCAAATTTTTCTTTTTCAGTTTTTTTACCTTTTATTACTGGTATTGCTAATAAATTTTCTATAACATCTGCATAGATATTAAGCATTTGCTGTGTTCTTGCTTCCGCTTCTTCAGCTGTGCTATGTACTGTATGTCCTTCTTGCCATAAGAATTCTCTTGAACGTAAAAATGGTCTTGTTTCTTTTTCCCATCTTAATACATTACACCATTGGTTATATACCATTGGTAAATCTCTCCAAGATTTTACCCATTTTGAATATAATGTTGAAAAAACTGTTTCTGATGTTGGACGAATACATAGTTTTTCTTCTAGTTCTTCTTGTCCACCTATTGTAACCCATGCTACTTCTGGTGCAAATCCTTCTACATGGTCTTTTTCTTTATTTAAAAGACTTTCTGGAATTAACACTGGTAAATATATATTTTTTACTCCTGACTTTTTAAATTTTTCATCTGCATATTTTTGAATATTTTCCCATATTGCATATCCATATGGTTTTATTGCTATACATCCTTTTGTATCTGTATAGTCTGCTAAATCTGCTTTTATAACTATATCTGTGTACCATTTAGCAAAGTTTTCCTCTATGTTTGTTATCTCTTTTACAAAATTATCTTCATTATTTTTACTCATATAATTTACTCCCTTATTTATATTTTAACTAATTTCTTCGTAGAACGGACGAGCTATGCTCGCCCCTACATACATTATTCATTATTAACTCTTAACTCTTCATCATTTACTAAATTATTATCTTCCCCGCAGGGAGTAGGAGCCTCCGCTTTTTCCTCTATTATATCATCAATTACTATTTGCTCATTTTCGTCCATTTTATATTTTGGAAGTTCTGGTAATTCATCTAAATTGGACATTCCAAAAGTTTTTAAGAATTCTTGAGTTGTTCTATATGTTGTTGGTTTACCTGGAGCATCTGATTTTCCTGCATCTTCTATTAGGTTGTATTCTAATAATTTATATATTGTAGCATCTGAGTTTACTCCTCTTATGCTTTCTATTTCTGCCCTTGTAATTTTTGGATTATATGCAATTATTGCAAGGGTTTCCATTGCTGCATTTGATATATTAGGTTTTACTCTATTATCAAATAACGGATATACATATTCATAATATTCCTGTTTACTACATAATGAATATCCATTTTCAACTTTTACAATTTCAATTCCTCTATTTTGTTCTTTATATTCTGATTGCATATTTTGTATTATATTTATAATATCTTCTTCTGGAAGTTCTAAAGTTGTTATTAATTCCTTCATTTCTACTGGTCTTCCACATGCAAATAATACTGCTTCAATTATTGATTTTATTTTATCTATTTCCATTATTTCACCACTTTACCATATTTCAATTGAATTTATATCTTTTCATCTCTTAGTTTTACAATTTCTTGCATTAGTTCTTCTGTTAATTTACTTGCTTGTTCTTTATCTTTCACTTCTTCTTTATATTCTGAGTAATTAATTGGTTTTCCTATATTTACTATTACTTTTCTAAAAGGCTTAAAGCTTCCTTGTATTCCAATTGGGATAATTGGCTTATCTGCTGTTGCAGATATTAATACTGCTCCATTTTTTGCTTTTTTACCTTGTTCTAGACCATGTCTTGTTCCTTCTGGGAACATTAGTAATAATTCATTTTGCTTTAATAATTTTAAAGATACTTTTATTGCTTGTAAATCTGCTTTTCCTCTTTTTACTGGATATACTCCAAACACATTTGCAAGGAAACGTAAAAATATATTATTAAATAATTCTTCTTTTGCCAAAACTCTTACTGGTCTTTTAAGCATTGTAACTATTACTACACTATCTAAATTATGTACATGATTTGGGCAAATTAATGCTCCTGTATCTTTTGGTAAATTTTCTGCACCAACTACTTTTGGTCTATATACTATCATTACCATCATTTTAAATATAAATTTTAGAAATACTCTCATTTATTTTCCTCTCTTTTCTTCTATAATTTCAATAATTTTGTTTTCTACTTCTTCTATGGTTAAATTTGTTGTATCAATTATCATGCTATCTTCTGCTATTTTTAGTGCTCCAACTTCTTTTGTTTTATCATTATAATCTCTTTTTCTAATATTATCTAAAACTTCTTCATATGTAATATCTATTCCTTTTTCTTGCATTTCTAGTAATCTTCTTTTAGCTCGTTCTTCTTCTTCTGCATCTAAATAAATTTTTATATCTGCATTTGGAAAAACATATGTGCAAATATCTCTACCTTCCATTATTACATCTTTTCCTTCTGCCATTTTTCTTTGTAAATCCACCATTTTATATCTAACTTCTTTTATTGATGAAACTGGAGATACTACTTGTGATACATCTTTCTCTCTTATTTTTTTAGTTACATCTTCCCCATTTAAATATATTATATCTCCTTCAGGTGTATTATCTATTTCTATTGAAATTTTATCTAGTAACTCTATAACTTTTTTTTCATCTATAATTCCGTTATCTATAGCATTTGCTCTTAATGCTGCTAGAGCAACACATCTATATGTACTACCTGTATCTATGTTTATTAAATTTAATTTATTTGATATGTTTTTTGTTACTGTTCCTTTTCCGCTTCCTGCTGTTCCATCTATTCCTACTATAAATCCCATTATTCTTCCTCCTGCTTATATATGCCTTTGGCTAATATTTCTACTCTTTCCACATTCATTGCTGTTAAATTCTCTATTTCTTTTTTACATTTTTTCTTAAAGCTATTAAGAGAATCTATTATATTGTATCCATATAATATAATTATCTCAATATATATACTTACTCCTTGTGTAGATTTTTCTATTCTTGTTCTGTAAATCTTATGTATTGCATCTGTCTTTGTCGACAAATACTCTATTATATTTTTTAATACTGTATCTGATATTGTATAGTTTCCTAAATAGCTAAATGTAGGTCTTATTATTGATTTTTCTGAGATATATGGTTTCTCATTTTTCCCTTTTGATTTAAATATTTGTAATGGATCTAGAATATATCCTGAAAAGTCTTTTTTTATTTCAAAAGTAGGAACTGGAATTACATGTTTCCCTTCTATTTGTCTCATTCTTTTTGCTTGTTCCATTTCTTGTTCTGTTGCTACATCTGTTATATATATAGTTTTTATAAGTTCTGGAAGGTCTAAATTTTCCATTATTTTTTTTATCATATTATCAGATGTTCCTAGAATTAAGAGACTTTCTGGTCTATATCTTCTAAAAGCTTTTTTTATTTCTTCTGCCTTCTCTGGATTTAGAAATAATGCACCTTTTACAGTTTCTATTTTTGTTGGAGCTTTTTTAGCAGAAGTTCCTGCAATAACTTCATTTTCTTTTATAAGAAGTCCATCGTCAATAATATATTTAATATTATTTTCATTTGCTACCATTTGTGCTCTATAGCTTTTACCTGTTCCAGATGGCCCAACAAAGGCATATACTTTTATTCTTGATTCTATTATTTTATCAATTAACATTTTATACCTCGTTTAAAAAATAATCATTTATTAGTATATCACAAAGTTTGAATAAATTCTACTATTTATGAGTTTTTCCATAAAAAAGTATCGGTTTGAATCTTCTTCTATTCATTGTACAAAATAGCCCAACGCAGGGGCTTATATATTTTTTTCGAAATAAAAATGGCGAGAAGCAAACGGCTTACGGATTACCCTCGTAGCCATCTTGACATTATTATTGAGAAAAAACATATATAACCCCGACGAGATTGGGCGGATTTTAAAGAATCAAGCACGAAGGGCAACAAAAAAGTAGTTTAATAAACTTAAACTACTTTATACCAATTATCTATATTATAGAAAAAATTATACCAATTCCCTGAAAAGTCTCCTTTTAATTTACTATTATGTAATACTATATAGCTATTAAAGTACAGACTTATGAATGGCATTTCTTCGTAATATTTTTCTATTATCTTTTCATATTCTTTTTTTAAGACTTCCTTATCTTCTATATTTGATATCTTTATTACATCCTGTTTTGTTTGTTCATCTCTAAAATATATGCTTATTTCTGGTGTTATCGGAACTATTTGTTTTTTTAAAATCATGTCTGAATTTGTATTGTTATAATATTGTATTGTTATATCTATATTTTCTTCTTTTAACTGGTATTTTATTATTTGAGCAATTTCTTTATTTCCATCATAGGATTCCATTGATAATGTTAAGTGCATTTTTTTTGAATTTTTTATTGCTAATTCTTGCTCATTTTCCTTATTTAAATAACTTCCATAGTCTAATGGGAATTCTGCCACTTTATATCTTTTATTAAATAAATCATAAACTAATTTTTCTTTACTTATACTCGAATCTATAATTTTTCTAGTATTTACATTTTCTATATTTTCACAATATATATAATAGAATTCTCTACCTGTTATTATAGTTTCCTCAAACCCTATATTTCCTATGTATTCTTCATAATTAGAGTTTTTAGTTATTATTAAATCTACATTTTCTCTTGTAAAGTTATTATATAATTCAGCAACTGTATTGTATATTTTTATTGTTATAGTTTTATTGTCATTTTTTATTATAATTTCTTCTTCATTTAGTTTATCTATTGTATATTTGCCTGTTCCACCTGGTATTTCTTGATTATATGTTTCTTTTTGCACTATTGGAAAGCATAGTAAATATTCAAAAAAATTTACTGGCTCACTTAAATGTATTTTCAATGTTATATCATTTATTTTTTCTATATTTTGTATTTTTTCCACATTTTCACTATATATAGAATCTGAATTTTTTATTGTTTCTATTGTGAAGTCTATATCTTCTACTCTTACTCTTTCTCCGATTATTCCATTTTTTCTCTTCATCTAGTTGCACTATATATGTTAAATCATCTATTTTAGACCATGCTTTTGCTATTGCTGGTTCTACATTAAAGTCCAAAGTAATGTCTATTAATGGCTCGTATATTAGTTTTGTTATGTTTTGTATTTCTATACTTTTTGTTAGTATTGGATTTATTGTATCAAATTCTGTTATTCCTAGAGATATATCTTTTGATATTTCTAGCTCATTACTCATTAAACCCGTATTATCTTGTGTTTTCCTATCTTTAATATACACTATGTATATACCGAATCACTATTAGTATTATGATTATTATTATAAATATATTTTTAATATATTTTAAATTCATAATAATATCGTCCTTTTATTTAATATTAATGGTAGGGATATTTTCCCTACCATTTATTATCTATTTTTATTATTTTCTTGACTCTATTATCAACTTCATTCCTGTTCTATTCTCACCTTCAACCTCTACTTCAGCAAAAGCTGGTATACATACTAAATCCACTCCTGCTGGTGCAACAAATCCTCTTGCTATTGCTACTGCCTTTACTGCTTGATTTAGTGCTCCTGCACCAATTGCTTGCATTTCCGCTTTGTTACTTTCCTTTACTAGTCCTGCGATTGCTCCCGCTACTGAATTTGGGTTTGATTTTGATGAAATTTTTAAAATCTCCATATTTTTCCTCCTAAAAATATTATTTGTAACGTTATTTTTTATTTCATTTGTTACTATATATTTATATTATACTTTATTTGTTTTGTCTATATTTTTCTGGAAATTTCTGGAAATTTTCATCGCGTAAATCGTCTATTTTTCGAGCTTTTTTACAATTTTATTCTCTCTATACTGTTTATTCGACAAGTTTCGTCATCTAATTCTAAAATACATCCTGTTAAAATAATATTTTTATCGTCACTAACTTTATATCTTTCTGGTAAAGTTGTTGTAAATCTCTTTATAGATGCTGAAACATCCATACCTATAATAGATTTTTGAGGACCTGTCATTCCTATATCAGTAATATAGGCAGTTCCTTTTTCTAATATTGTTTCATCTGCTGTTTGTACATGAGTATGTGTCCCAAAAACAGAGCTTACTCTTCCATCTAAATAATATCCCATTGCAATTTTTTCTGCTGTTGCTTCTGCATGGAAATCTACTATTATTATATCTGCTTTATCCTTTATTTCTTTTAATATTTCATCTACTTTTAAAAATGGATTTTCTGATAAAACATTTAAGTCTACTCTTCCTATTAAATTTATAACTGCAATCCTTTTTCCATTTGTATTTCTTATTGTATATCCTTTACCAGGAACTCCTTTAGGATAATTGGCTGGCCTTATTATTTGCTCATCATTTATAAAATTAAAAATTTCTTTCTTGCCCCAAGTGTGATTCCCCATTGTTACAACATCTATTCCTGTCTTTTTTAAATCTTCAAAAATTTTTAATGTTATACCCATTCCCTCTGCTGAGTTCTCTCCATTTGCAATTATAAAATCAATATTATTCTTCTCTTTATATTCAGGAATTACTTCTTTTACTTTTTTAACTCCTGAATTTCCTACTATATCTCCTATTAATAAAATTTTCATATAACTCTCCTTCTCTTATTTATTTTTAGTAATTTCTTTGAAGAGCGGACGACCAATGGTCGCCCCTACAATTTTCATAAATTAATCTACACTATCTCTTAACTGATCTGGACTAAGTCAAAATTTGTATAATCTGAACTTATCATTTTAAATTCTATTCCATCTATTATTCCTTGCATAGCATCTTTGTGTGCATCTCCATGTATATGTCCATATATACATTTTGTTACATTATATTTTTTCATTGTTTTTATAAAATTTAATTCTAGCTCTTCATATCTGTTGAATGGAGGATAATGCATACACACTATTATTTCTTTATCCTCTCCAAATTGTTCTATACCATTTTTCAATGATAATTCTAATCTTATATTTTCTCTTCTTATAATTTTTTCTGCATTTTCTTCCTGTTCTGACCAACCTCTTGTTCCAACAATTATTTTATCTTCCCATAAATAGCTATTATTATGTATAAAATCTATGTTCTTAAAATTATTTTCTTTTAAAAATTCCCTCATTTTTAATAATGAAGTCCACCAATAATCATGATTTCCTTTTAATAAAAGTTTTGTTCCTGGTAATTCATTTAAATATTCAAAATCTTTTTTTGCTTCTTCCATATACATGGCCCATGAAAAATCTCCTGGTAACAGCACTAGGTCATCTTCTTTTACTTTTTTTATCCAGTTTTCTTTCACTTTTTGCTCATGATTTTCCCAATTACTCCCAAATATGTCCATTGGCTTATCTATTCCAAAAGATAAATGTAAGTCTGAAATACCATAAATAGCCATATATATTCTCCTTTCTATTCTAATTTCAAATTTGGTACTGAATTCAAATCCAAATTTGATTTTTTCCCTGCTATATAATCATAATATCCTGCTGCTGCTATCATTGCTGCATTATCTGTACATAGCTTTAACTCTGGATAATACACCTTTACATTGTTTTCTTCTCCAAATATTTTAAATTCTTTTCTTATATATGAATTTGCTGATACTCCTCCTGCTAATACTACTTCTTTTATACCAGTTTGTTCTATTGCTTTTTTCACATTATCAACTAACATTTCAGTTGTTGTCTTCTCAAAACTTGCACATAAATCTGCTTTATTAATATTTGTATTTTTATGATTTAAATTTATTACAGCTGTTTTTATTCCACTAAAACTAAAATTTAAACCTTCTATTTTTGATTTTGGTAATTCTATATTAGGGGTTCCTTCATATGCTAATTTATCTATTTTAGGTCCCCCTGGATATCCTAGTCCAATTACTCTTGCTACTTTATCATATGCCTCTCCTATTGCATCATCTTTTGTTCTACCTAAAATTTCAAAATCTGTATAATCATTTATTTTTACTAGATGTGTATGCCCTCCTGATATTATCAAACATAAGAATGGTGGCTTTAATTCTGGATATGTAATATAATTTGCAGCTATATGCCCTGCTATATGGTTAACCCCTACTAAAGGCTTTCCTATTGCATATGATAATCCTTTTGCATATGAAACTCCTACTAGCAATGCTCCAACTAATCCTGGACCATATGTTGGAGCTATAACATCTATATCTTCAGGTTTTATTCCTGCTTGTTTTATTGCTTCTTTAACTACTTGATTTATTACTTCTACATGGCATCTTGATGCTATTTCTGGTACTACCCCACCATATAAAGTATGTATATCTATTTGTGAATTTATTACATTTGAAAGTACTTTCCTTCCATTTACAACTACAGCAGCTGATGTTTCATCACAACTTGATTCTATTCCTAAAACAATTATATCTTTCATATTACGACCTTTCTATCTTTTTAGTATTTTATCAGTATCTTTTGATTTTGTCAATAGAAAAAGCCCGCCTACTGTTATAAGTAAGCGGGCAAAAAGTCTGCAGTATTTTTAGGTTACGCTCTTGCTGTTATCAAGAACAGCTTTTGTGCAGGTGTTTCAACCTGCGGAATTTCATCCTGCAGTCTGGAAATATACCAAGACTGCTTATAATTCATTCCATTGTGGAACGCATTGCTCCACGAGATAATGCAAGTAACATACTTGCCTTCGGTTCTTAACCTTTGGACGTCTACGCCCCACTGACCTTCAATCCGTCTTATTTCTGACGAATAAAGCGTGGTCTGATATGACCACTTGCCTTCACCGGCTACCTCTTCAAGTTTTGCCCAGAGTCTTTCAATTCGACTCAAAAAATTGCTCACTGTAGTATCCTCCTGTGATGTTTTCTTGCAGACTTTTATTGAAATAGCATACTGCTAATTCCTTTTTATTTTACCATATTTATGTAAAGTTTGCAAATTTTATACTTTATATTCCTTTTCTAATTTTTCTGTTAAATATATTTTTGATATAATTTTCAGCTCTTCTATTGATTCTTGTGGTATTTCAAATGAATATATTTTTTTTGCATCTGCTAAGATTGCGTATCTTATAGCATCTTTTGTTGTCTCACTCATGTCTATTGCCCCTTTATCTATCTTGCCACATGCTTCGCATTTAAAACCATTATCTTTTATACTAAATTTGCTTAATTTTTCTTTTTGCTTGCAAGATTTACATTCTCCTATTTCTGGTCTATAACCAATTATTGATAATAATCTTAATCTAAATATTGAGGTTATTAATTCTAAATTTTTATCTGTATTAGATATTACATATAATGTATTTAAATATAGCTGTAATATTTTGTAATTATTTTGATTTTCTGTCGTTACATCATTTATTATTTTTGTAATATATACCGCATACTTTAATTTATCTAAATCTGTCCTTATATTATAAAATATCTCTATTGTCTCACAAGAGTTCATACTATAATTGTCTGACCCTTTATATAATAAATATTCTCCAAAACATAAAAATTGAGTGCCTGCCATTAAAAGGCTCTTTGGTCTCCTAGCGCCTTTTGCAACACACTCAATTTTTCCATTATTAGGTGTTAATATAGTAAGCATTTTATCGAAATCAGATAATACTTTCTCTGCAATTATTATTCCCTTTGTCCTTACTGTTTTCATAATTTTCCACCTTTATATTTTTTTCTATATCTTCAACTTGTTTAAATTCTAGGAATGTATTTATATCTCCTGTATTCTTAAATGTATTCCAAGCTATATGTCTTATCATACTCTCATCTCCTGTTTACCTTTTTAAAAATATTTTTTGTAAATAAATTTTTTTTATTCAAATTTTTACTTAAGTTTAAATTTGTTTACTATGCTAATATTATCTTGCCAATTTTCTTTTACTTTTACCCATATTTTTAAATTAACTTTTGTTTTTAAAATTTTTTCTAAGTCTTGACGAGCATACATTCCTATCTTTTTTAACATTGCTCCTGATTTACCTATTATAATTCCTTTATGTGACTCTCTTAAGCAATATATTATTACTTCTATATCATATATTTCTTCCTTTTTTGCAGTTTTTCTTAATGACATTTTTTGTGTTTCTACATATATACCATGTGGTATTTCTTCATCTAATAATTTAAGTGCCTTTTCTCTTATTATTTCTTCTGCAATTTGCCTTTCTGTTTGGTCAGTATATTCATCTATATCATAATATGCTGGTCCTTCTGGCAAAGTTCTTTCAATTTCTGTTAATATTGCTTCTATGTTTTCACTTTGAATTGCGCTAATAGGTATTATAGCATTGAATTCATATTCATTTCTATATAAATCTATTAATTTTAATAGTTTTTCTTTTTCTATTAGATCTATTTTGTTTATTACTAATATAGTTTTTCCTTTTAGTTCTTTTATTTTATCTAGTATTATTTGGTCTCCTTTTCCTATTTTTTCTGATGTTGCATCTATCATAAATAAGGTAACATCACAATTTGGAATGGTTGTCCACACTGTTTCTAGCATTGTATTTCCTAATTTTGTTTTTGGCTTGTGAATTCCTGGTGTATCTACAAATATTATTTGAGAATTTTCTCTATTTACAATTGCTCTTATAGCTGTTCTTGTAGTTTGACATTTATTTGCGGTTATAGCTATTTTTTCGCCCACTAGACTATTTAATAATGTTGATTTTCCAACATTGGTTCTTCCTACTATTGACACAAAACCTGATCTAAAATTACTCATTTTTTCCTCTCTTCCTAATTGTTGCATCTAATAAATAATTCTTTTATTCTATTGTAATATCTGAATTTATTGGACAAATTTGTATAAATGTATTTCCATCATTTACTTCTATTTCTTCCCCATTAGTATATTTATATACAGTTTGTTCATCACGTGCTGTTTTTTCCCAAGTAATTGGAACACTATATCCTCCTGTTACTAAGTAACCAGTTCCATTTCCTATACTATTTAATCCTTGCTTTCCTGAGCTTCCTGCACTAGAAAGTGTATAATTTTCAACTTGATAAATTATTATATTCTTTGCAGTATATTGTTCTCCTGTTTCTAAATCTACATTAGCTTTACCACTCATGCTTCTTTTATATACTTTATTTGTTTCGTCATATTCATAACTTGTAGTATGATAATCTGAATATTCTAACTCTATTGATGTAGCAGGTTCTGCTCCTTCTAATCCTGCCATATCTATTTCATCTGCACTGTAATTTAATAATAAGTCCTTGTTTGTATCTCTTGTATATCCTTTACTTTCTGAATATTCTTTCACATTCTCCATACTAGTAAATCCTGTATGTTCGTAAGCTCTATCTAATGTTGTATCTCTAAAAAATACTGAACCTTCTAATGCAATTCCATCTAAATGTTCTATTGAAACTAATTCTCTATCTGCCTCTGTACTTGCCCCCCAGTGTACATATATAGCATCATTTTCTTGTACATAGTCTATGAAATAGTGTCTTGAGCTTCTTACTGAACCTATCTTGGCTGTATCTGCATCTTTATATAATGCCATCATTCTTGTTATTCCGCCTTCAACTATTATTTCATATACTAAATATGCATCTTGTAGTCCGCATTGTGGCCAAGCTGAATGATTATTATTTATCATAACTGCATATGGTCTTGATTTTGATTCTGTATCTACAATTTGTATTTTCTTTTCTTCTTGCTGTGCTTGTCCTTCAACATTATTTCCTTCTGATTTTGATACTGGACTATTTTTATCATCATTTGCTTTTAATGCTAAAATAATACCTGCTATTATAATTATTACTATTAATGCTATTATTAATATTTTTGTACCATTACTACTTTTTTTACTCATTTTAATCTCTCCCTATATTTAATTTATTTAATATTCCTTCTTCTTTTAATCTCATTTGTCTTTTATCTTCGTCGTCAATATGATCATATCCAATAAGATGATAAAATGAATGTACTACCATATATGCCAATTCTCTTTTAAAGCTATGACCATATTCTTTTGCTTGTTCTTCTACTCGTACTATTGATATTACCATATCTCCCAATACATCTTCATTTTCAAGCTCTATATTCATTAATTCTTCTTTTTCATACATTGGAAATGATAATACATCTGTTTCTTTATCTATATTTCTATGTTCTTTATTTATTTGTCTAATATTTTTTGAATCTGTTAATACAACATTTACATACAAGTTTCTATTATTTAAATTTTCTTCCTCAAAGCACTTATTTAATACTGTGTTTATTAATTGGTTATACTCTTCGTTTTCGTCTATGTCTAAATAATTTATCTCTGTTACATTCATTCTTAAGTCCTCTCTTATTATTTATTAAGTTTTTTATTATATGTCATTTTTGTATAAGTTTTTAGTGTGCTTGGTATTTTTTTCATTGCTCGCATTTTGATAAGTCTTTCTTTATGTAGTTCTATTATTTTTATATATTTTTTTCTGTTTGTAGCTAATTTCTTTATGTCATTTTTTAAGAATAATATTTGTTTGTTTTGCTCATTATCTTTAACTTTTTCATATTGTTCCCAGAATTTTTTGTATGCTTGTCTATCTTGAGGTTTTTCCCAATAAACTTTACCTGATAGGATTTTTACATTATAGTCTTCTATTATTTCAAATAAAGTTTCATATGATTTATTTCTTTTTGCCTCATTTTTGCTATTTACAATTAATTCTCTAGCCTTTTTTAGAATTCTTATATAACATTTTTCTGTTGCAGCTAGTGGTAGACTATGTACAAACATTTTTCTACTAACCCCTAGTAAAGCCACTTTTTGCATTATTTTATCTCTTTCGTCTAACTTTCCAACTGTTGTATGCAAATATTGTTCATATTCTTCCTTAGCAATTTCGTCTCCACTTTCTATTTTTATTGGTAGTACTTCCAATATATAATTTTCTAGAGCATTAAATATCTTGTTATATGCTTCATCTACATTTGTATGTATATTATCTGCAATTGCTACTGAGTAATTTTTTAATAGTCCTTTATACAATGTATCCATTTTTTCAACATAGAACTTTTTATATTTTTCTACTGTCTTCTCATTTTTCATTGAGCTAACTGTCTCGTAATCTACTCTTAATAGATACTCTTGTTTTTTATATTTGTATTCTAAATAATTTTTATTTTTTAAGCTAACTATAAAATAATATTTTGATAGTGCTTCTTTTTCAAAGTTACTTGCGGTATTTGATTTTACTTTTTTGTATAAAGAATCCATTATATATTTATCTATTGCTTCTAAGTATAGTGCATAACTATCTTCATATTTTTTTGATGCTTCTTCTGAATTATTGCTTATGTAGCTATTATATGCTTTTATCAAACTGTTTCTTTTTATGGAAATCATAACTCCGTTTAGCCCTACTCTTGTAGGTATAAGTATTTTTGAAATTGTACTACTTATTTTTGCAAAAAACGTTTTGTCTGTTTCAACTATTCTCAGACTCCTCTGTTCCATTTTCATCCACATCCCTTTCTAGGTATAGTTCTTTCTCTACACCAATATTTTCTAAAACTTCATATGTTACTTCTACTTCTAATTCTCCATTTTCTAAATACGCATTTATATTCTTATTTACTATATTTTCCTCATTACTTATTTCCTCATTAAGTTCTTGTTCTATCTCTTCTACCAAAAGATTTTTTAACTCTTCCTCTGTATAAGTTATTTCCTGTAATACATACTCCTTGTTGGTAGTTTTTACTATTTCAATAGGTAAATAAAAATTAGAAAATAACATTATTTTTTTATTCTCATTTATTGTATCATATTTTTCAAATTTTGAAAGGGTTTTATATAAATTTATTTGATTTTTTTTAAATTTTAAGCTATACTTTTTTTCTTCATTTCCTGTCGTAACTGAAATTGTTTGAGTTAATGGCTCTTTTTTCTTTTTAGAATACCAAACCTTTGCCTCTATGTCTGCAATACTATGTACATACCTGATTCCCGTATACTTTCCTTCTAAATATCCATTAACTAATATTGTTCCATTTTCTACTATATCGCCTTCTTTTACTGCTGCTGTTCCATTTTGTACACTTATTTTTGTTATTATTCCTTTTTTATCTGAAACTATATCACAATATTCATTCTCATCTATTATTTCTGGTGCTTTGTCTATTTCTTTTATTTTTACTATCGCATTTGTTCCTTTCACACTAATGCCTACCCATGCAATATCGTCTCTATTTAATCTTATTTTATTTATAATGTCATTTGTATTTATATCATTTTTTGAAATTCCTGTCATTAATCCACTTTCTTCTAAACTTTTCAAAATTTCTTCTGTACCTATGCTTGTATTCCCTGTTACTTCTATATTCCATATATAATTTGATGATATGGCTAAACAGGCGATTATTACTAAAAATAGAACTAAAAATATTTTTCTTTTTCTATATTTATGTGCTACAAATGGTATTCCTCTTT
This sequence comes from Clostridia bacterium, assembly GCA_045650705.1. Classification (GTDB taxonomy): domain Bacteria; phylum Bacillota; class Clostridia; order TANB77; family CAG-508; genus UMGS1781. The sequence goes on along the minus strand of JAZRRK010000024.1, from coordinate 3,315 downwards.
TATGCTGAATTTTTACTTTAGATTTTGTTTTTTTTGCAATTTGTCTTAATTTTTTATAATCCCTTATTCCTACATCTGCATACATAATTGTAGATTTTTCTCTCTTTATATTCATCAGCAAGATTCTCTTGCTTATACACATATTCATAAATCTTTCTACAAAAAATCCTTCTACTCTTATATTTACATACCCTGTAGCATAATTTAATAAAGTTTTAATAAACAAAATCTTCACCCCACTTGTGTTTTTTCAAGTTCTATACTTTTTATAGTTCCTTTTATTTCTATATCATCCTCTGTAATTTGTTCTAAAGTCAGTTTGTATCCATTTATATTAACAATTCCTATTTCTGTATCTATCTTTACAAAAAACTCTTCATATTCCAATATTCCTTTATAGTTTTCTATTAAAATTTGATCAAATGATATTATAGTTATCTTAGCTTCTTTATTATCTAATTCTCTAGGCATATCTAAAATTTGATTTAACTTACGCTTTCTATTCATATTAAGAATTCACCCTTTCTTCAAGTACTATTAAATTTTATTTTATTTTTTTTATAATATTACTGTTGTTTATTAAAATCTAAATTATTTAAAATTAGGATGAATGCAAAAAAGAATGTAGCAAAAACTACATTCCTTCACTTAACAATTTGACAACAGGGTTCCCTTCAACGAAATCACTGGAATAGATGCAAGAGGTACCGTCCTCAAAGTGGACAGTCAACGTGTTTACTGGCTCCAGCCAAATCTCATCTTTCTCAATCGCATCCCACTTTTCCTTTGTACCTGAGTAGTAAACGTTCCCTCCTTTTGAGAAGTTACCCATACCTATATATGTTAGACTGCTAGGCAGGTACCACTTTACCTCGTACCAAGCATTCAGATCCGCCGATTCCTCGATGACTTCGACTCCCTCAGGCAAACGGATTTCTTCAACTTGTGTGTTAGCAAAGGCCCTCGAACACACGATCTTTAGGTTTGAACCAATCGACTCGATACCCTTAATGGTCCACTTACCAGCGTCGCCTGTAGAGAAGGCTTCAGCCCCTAGTTTAGTCACATTCTCAGGCAAAATTAACACTTTTCCATCTAGGAACTCGATGCTGCTGTTGCTATCGGATTCGTACGTATCACCTGCTTCATAATTTGTAGTAAATACTCCATTACTATCTACATGTACTACTCCACCTTCAATAAGTTCATCTCCTGTAAGTTGTTCCCAAGTATATGTTGGAGTAGTTGCTCCTGGTTCATATACACCTGCTACTAGAGTTGTTTCTCCTCCTGTTGTATCATCTCCACCTGTTGTTCCACCGTTTCCTTTTAAATAATCTACATATTCTTCTGCATTATTAAAATATTTTTCTTCTCCGTCTATTGTTACATTAAATCCAGCAATGTTTCTTTCTCCCTCTTCTTTTGCTTTATAATCTTGTGTTGCTTTTTTTGCTGTTCCTATTAAGTTGCTGTTTATTACTACTGATACTGTTACTGCTACTAATATTAGCATTACTATTATTGTTATAATTAACGCTATTAACGTTATTCCTTTATTATTTTTCATTTTTTATTCTCCTTTTAATTTATTATTTTGAGTTCTTAAGAACCCCCAGTCGCCCATTCGGGCGCCAGCCCCCTTATTAAAGGGGCTTTTATTTGAATTTTCTTTGAAGTACGGACGAGTGATGCTCGCCCCCTACATTTTTTACGCGCAAAAAGTTGATATGCTTTTTAAGCGCATTATTAATAAATGCGTTTTCTCACATACCAACTTTTATTTCTTTATATTTTATATATAACTTTTCTTCTATAACATTACTTGTGTGTGTGTGTGTGTGTGTGTGTGTGTACAGCCTCAAGGCTTTGAACGTTTGTTATTTTCATATTTTCTCCTTTGATTTTTTATTCGGGTCGTCCAAGAGTTCGACCTCTACGTTTTATGTTTTTTAATTTGTGAATTTATTTTATTAAATATGTTATTTTTTGTCAATAGTTTTTTTACAACATTGTTAAATTTAATTTTTTAATAATATGTTAATGGTTGTCAATGAGAACCCCGTCCCCGTTGACATAATTTTTGCCTTTGTTAATTCCGTTTTCTTTTATTTATATATTTTATATATTTTTTTTAGTCATTATTGATAGGGTAAGTCTACGAAAAAAAGGACGTGCTCATAGCACGCCTCCTACATTTTTAAAATTCCGCTGTCATATCACTTGGTTGTATTTGTGTTTGTATAGTTATAGTGTTTTTGCCTTCTAATGTATTGATTGTTGGTAAATCTATTGTTTCTTCTATTTGGGTTGCTAAAATATAGTATGCAACTATAGGATGTCCTTCTGAATATTTTTTCTTCAACATTTCTACATAATCTTCTACATCTGTATAGTTATTATCATTCATAGCTATACCTTCTGAATAAGTATATATAGTATTAAAATTATTACTCCTATCATCTATTTTTATACCTTTGTAATAATTACTTATTACATTTTTCGATAAATCATCTGGAACGGGGTGTAATATTCCTTCATGTTTAAAATAAAATTGGTTAAGTTGTGTATTACTAAAAAATAACATAGTTTCATTTCCAGATAAAATATATTCTGAAATTTTTCTAACTAATTTCTGATTTTCAAAATCTATATAATCTGCATAATCTCCTATTTTTCTTAGTGGTTCGTCTAAATATATATTTGTTGTTACACTTTCTCCGGCTTCATTTGTAGCTGTTACTGGTATTTTATATCCGTATGGTTCATATTCTGTTGCTGTTGAGCCTTGTTGTAATTGTACTTCATATTCTGTAAAGAATGTTTCTAAATTTTCTATTTGAACATTGCCATCTCTTTCAACATCAATTCTTACTAAATAATCCGCATCTAAAGTAAATGTATAAGGATTGGCACGGCCACTCCAAAAATTACCAACTATTTCTTTATTTTCATTAAATAGCCCAATATATCTTAAATTTGCACCTGTTTTATAACTAATAGTGTACGTTCCTGCTTTTAAAGATATAAAGTCTGATGTAGTTACATAATTTAAATTGTTAATACTTCCATCTCCGACCAATAAACTTCCTATAACATTGCCAGTTGGTTTCAATAAATTCTTTGTCTTATCTCCTACACTTTGTATTTCTACTGGTGAATTTGGTGATGGTATTCCGTTTTGCACGCTATTTCCATATATTTTATAATCTTTTAATCCGTTACCATCTGATTGCCCAACTAATTTAATTTCACCTATATAATCATTTAAATTTGAATAGTCTTTTCCATTTATTGTTATATTGTCTCCAAATG
>JAZRRK010000023.1:0-3125 GCA_045650705.1 Clostridia bacterium | reverse complement strand
GAATATTTCCTAATTTACTACTTTGGTCAATATTCTTAAATTTAATTATTTTTTGTATAATTTCTTCAGAATTAACAAGTTGTAAATTGTTTAATTCTTCTATTCTGTCTATTATTTCCTTCAAAATATCATTGCCATTCTTTCTAATATCTACTTTCTTTTTTAATTCTTCAATTTCTTTTAATGCCTCATCTCTTAAATCAATTTTTCGTTGGTTCATCTGTTCATTTTCTTTAAGATAATCTTCTTTAAGCTTTAAATATATCTCTTCAAGCTCATTTTTTAAATCTTCGCTTGCTTCTTGCACAATTTTAGAAGATTTAAATTTATTTGTATCAAATTTTTCTATTTGCATCTTTTTTTTCATATAATCTTGATTGAAAACAATAATATTATTTTCTTTATTACAATTATTTATATTAACGATTTGTTCAGATGAATCCATTATCTCTATTTCTATATTTTCTTCGCTATCTGCATTTCTTAAATTTGTTAAGGTATTATCTTTTTCTTCGCTTGGTATATATTTAGATATATATTGAAAAAGTCTAGAAATGGTAGTCTTTCCACTTCCATTTTGTCCATAAATTATATTTGGCTTATCTAAACTTAAGTCCACAATAGTATCATTTTCAAAAGTTGTTACATTTCTATTTAATTTAATACTTTTTATTTTCATATAATATCACCATTGTCACTATATCACAAAATGTAAAAAATTGCCAGATTATGTACTAATTATTTATATGTCCCTTATAAAATTAATCAACCATTTTCCTGCATTCAAAAATCAAATTAATTGCATCCATAAAACCTATGTTATAAAACTTTTCATTTTCATAAGAGCCAATTACATTTATTCTATCTATGTAGCTATCTAAACTATCTTTTACTATTTCTTTAGCTTTTTCATCATCTGATAATTTATCAATTTTTTCTAATAACATTGTGTAAGTATCATTTTTATTAACAAGTCTTTTAATTCTTGCTTTATCAGTTTCTGTTAAAGCACATAAATTTTCCTCTCTACATTCAAACAATTGATTTAATACTGTTTTTTCTACATTATACATATTTACTACCTCCATTTATAATTTACTGGTAGTATAACGTGCTCAACTTAATTTGTCAGCCCGTTTTATTAAAATTTTCTATTTTATTTTAAATTTGCATAATGCTGATCAAAAAATCCATCTGGATAAGTTCGTCCTTCATATCTTGTATTATAATTTTTTTCTCGTGTTTTATTAATTATACTATTATTTCTTATATTATTATTTTCCGTATTTTGATGGATAGCCTGTCCATTTTTTGATTGATATATGTATCCATTATTTAATGGATATAGTACATCCTTTATATAAATTTTTCTTTGAATTATTCGTTTGTTTTCATTTCTTAAAATCTCTACTTTTATAAAATTTTTATCTCGTAAATCTGATATCCAACTTGATACAGTTTTATAATGTACTCCTAATTCTTTAGCAAAATATTTATTCGTTGCAAAACAATACCCTTCTTTGTATGCAAGTGAACTTACCATTGCATATAACAATTTTTCATTTGCTTTTAATTCTTTATTGTATAAAACTTCTGATGGAATTATTGAGTAATGACCAACCTTTTCTTTCATTTTTACCACTCCAATTCTAGCAGCATTTTTTGCATAAAAAAACAGAATATTTCTTTAATATCGAAATACTCTGTAATGTAGATGACTACTGCTTTTTATAAAATTATTTTTGTGGTTGGAAGTTTTTAAAGTCCACAGGTGTGGATTTAAATTTACAATTTCCTGCTGGCTGGGAACAAGCTCGAGAAATTAAATTTGCTCAAGGTTTTACTCAGCCTGCTCCTAGGGATTTTGTAGGTTTTGGTCCTTTAACAGAGCCTGAATCTCTTGCATTATACAACTTTACTTTAGAAAATAATTTTAGATTAATCCTTGCTTACCATACACAAGGAAAAGAAATTTATTGGCAATTTCAAGATTATGCAACTCCTGAGGCTAGAACTATTGGTGAAACTTTATCTTTTGTTAGTGGATATAACTTGGCAGATGTGCCTTTTGAATCTGGTTTTGCTGGCTACAAAGACTGGTTTTTACAACAATTTAGACGACCTGGATATACTATAGAAGCTGGTATTGGTCAAAATCCGCTTCCTATTTCACAATTTGATGAAATTTATAGAGATAATTTAGGAATTTTAGTCTTAGGAGCTGTTTCTTAAAGTGAAAAGATTATACCCCACCCAAAATATGGGTGGGGTACTGTTTACTCAAAATAGTACAGATGCCTTCCTGTTAAAGGCTCCTTTTCAAAGTGGAAACCTTCCTCTTCCAAGCTTGCAGGCGGCAAAGTTCCCTTGTCAAGAACTATATATCTCCGTCCATTGCAGGCCTCTTTAAAGCATGCCAAAAGTAAATTCTCGTCCTTATGTCCAAGGACGCGATTTTCGAATTCTACTTTCCACTGCTCACGAGTAGTTCCTTCGGTTTCTACGATGTTGGATAAAACTGTACCAAGTCTCATGATTTTTCCTCCAAAAAAAATATTTTTTTCCTGATGCAAAAACTTCGGTGAAAAAGAGAATAATACATCAAGATTTATTTATTATACCATATTCTGTTAACTTTGTCTATCTTTTACTTAATATTATTTCTATTTTATATTCATTATTATTCCTTTTAACTGTTGCAATTACTTTATCTCCGGGACTTTTTCTATATATATAATTTCTTAATTCACTCATTCGATTTATATTGTTTCCATCTATTTGTGTTATTATATCTCCTATTTGTATATTAGTTTTTGCTACAGGTCCATCTTTCATTATTTTCACTACATATATTCCACTATCAAATTCCAAATTATTATTTAAATATTTCACAACTTCTTTATCATATGCAAAAATTCCTAAATATGCTTCATTAAATTCCCCTGTACTTGTAAAACTTTCTATAACAGGTTTTATAATATTAATTGGTATTGCAAACCCAATACCTTCTGCAGAAGTTATTTTTATAGTATTAATTCCTATTATATTTCCTTGTTTATCAATTAATGGACCTCCACTATTTCCAGGATTAATTGTTGCATCTGTTTGAATTAAGTTACTCATAT
>JAZRRK010000022.1:0-2916 GCA_045650705.1 Clostridia bacterium | reverse complement strand
TTTATAATTTGGCTAAAGGATAATAAGAGAAAGGAATTATTAAAACAAGTTGAAAATATAAAAAAAGAATATCCTCGTGCATTTAATTCATATATTTATAAAAACAAAATCAATATAACTACTGCTCGAAAGTCTGTATTGGAATCAATACTAAATCGTAGTGAATGGAAGGATGAAGATGATAGGTTAAAAGTTGTTGATAAAAAGAATGCAGAAATAAGTCAAGAGTATGCAAAAATACGAAAAGAGTATCCTTATGGCTTAAAAAAATGGATGCAGCTTAATCCTAATCTTTGTTTAATAAAAACTATAGTTTCCAATAAAACAACTATTGAAGAATATGAACAATTATATGCAGAATCATTAGAATACAACCAATGGGAAAAAGAACAAGCAGAATTTACTCAAAATTGTAGAGATCTTATAGAAACAGGTTTGTTACAATCTTTTGGATGTTACCCATACTATATACCATTTGATAAAAAGAATGAGGATGGGAAAAGTATAGATGGGAAATATTTAGTTTGGCAGTTCTTTCCAAAATCATATTGTTTAGATGATAAATTAGATTATAGTGATTATGAGTATATTAAAAACAATATCAAAGATATTGAAAAGTTTAAAAGAGAATCACTATTTTTTAATGAATTTGTATATGAACAAATAAATACTTTTATAACTAAACTTAGTTCTGAATACGATATTTCAGTTTTTTTTTGCTATAATAACAAAGAATGGGATGGAAATAGTCTTTGGAATCATTATAATCCTATTTTTACCGAGTTACATAAACTTTGTGAAGTATATAATAATCCAACTATAAAACCATGTGACGATATTAATTATAAACAACATCCAATACTAAAGAACAGACACATTGTTATCATTGAAATGCAAACCGATAATAGTCATTTAAAGGAGGTTTGCAAAAATATTATTGAACAGAATAAAGATAAACATCCTCTTATAACATATATTAGTCTTCTCAAAGGTTATGATACCGAAGAAATGCAGAAGTTAATTGACAAAAAAAAGAAAGAGAAGGTTGCCGAAGAAGAGAAAAAACGAAGAGAACAAGAAGAAGCTGAACGAAGAAAATATGAACTCGAGAAATATAAACCTTGTAAAGATGAAATAATAAAAGTATTGAATGATAACAAAATCACATATTTATATCATTTTACATCTGTAGATAATCTTGATTCTATAAAACAAAATGGAGGTTTGTATTCATGGTGGAGTTTGAAACAGAAAAATATTGAAGTACCTTTTCTTGGTGGAGAAGGATTTGGTCAAAATTTAGATATGAGATATGGCTTACAAGATTATGTTCGTTTATCTTTTTGTGATGATCATCCAATGATGTATAAACATAAACAAAATGGTGTAGACTTAATGTTGTTGAAAATAGATATTGAGGTAGCAACCTGGAAAGATACACTTTTTTCAGATATGAATGCCACAGATAATAATCATAGTCATGGAGGTAATTTAGATGATTTAAAGAGAGTTAATTTTGATGCAGTAAAACGCAACTATGTTAGTCGAGACGATGATGACTTTAAGCCTCATCAAGCAGAAGTTATGGTAAAAACATTTATTCCAATTGAATATATTAAAAATATAGATTCTCCGTTATATTTATCATGAAAATATATGTTGTAAATAAAAAAACTAAAGAAGAGAATGTTCAAAAAAAATATCCAAATGCATTGATATTAGATGTAACATCTGCTTCTAAATATGAAAGTCTACGAATATTAAGTCCTTTTTATCCTCATAAGAACATCCCAATTCCAGGTATGTTAGGAAAGACAGCTGTTTGTGTGGAAGCAATATGGCAGGGTTTGAAAGTTTTTGAGAATTGTGGCGTTGATTATGGTACATTTTACAATGATACTATGAAAGACATAAAACGTACTGTTCGTAAATATGGTAAACCTTTAGGACATAAATATGAAAATAGAATAATAAATTATGCTGATGCACGCTGGTTGATTTATTTACCTTCCTATCTTTATATGTTAGAGAAATTTCCAAATGTTCAAAATACTATTACAAAGATAAAAGAAAAATTAAAAGAAAAAGATATAGTATTTCTTGATTATAATACAAATTGCAATATAGCAGACTATTCTAAACCAATTTCCCATGCCGGATTAATCAAATTGTATATCGAGGGAGAATATCCTAATATTGAAGATAGGGTTAAATATGAAGTATGTAACGATGTTGTTAAATTGCAACTTTGCTATGAAGGTACTAAAGAAGAATTGATACTTTCAATAATTAGTCATTCAAAATATGAAGTTCGAAAACATGAAAAATTGATTAAAAAGATTGAGTTTATGAGAGAATTAAATTTTAAAGAAATCGCTGTTTTGGGAGGAAAAGGACGTACTAAATGGAGGGAAATTATCAAAGATATACAAGATCCTAAAAAATATGAACAATTATCTCTCTTTTAATTCGAATTAGATTAGTATTATAAGAATTCATTTTTTAGTATTTGTAGAAAAATAGGAATTTAAAATAATACCCCGAGATGGACCTATGGCATATCTCGGGGTATTCATATTAAAACAATAGTATAAACGTCTTTATTCCACTACTTTTGTAACAACAAGGTTGGAGTTTTCGTGTTCTACTACTTTTACCTTTTCGCCTTTTTCTATGTAGGACACTTGTGCTACAGCATCGTATATGTCGTTTTCTACTCTTACTTTTCCCGAAGGGCGTAGTATGGTTTCGGCTATGCCTTCTTTTCCTACCAAGCTGTCAAATTCCGGCAACGATACTGTATAACCTTCGGTGGCTTTTTGTTCGGTAACTAATGCCAGTTTTGGAGCAAAAGTTTTGTTGGTAAACATCTTTTTGCCCAGCCATATACATATAGGGAATGCTATGGTGATAGAT
>JAZRRK010000021.1:0-38055 GCA_045650705.1 Clostridia bacterium | reverse complement strand
AATTTAGAATTAGTAATAAAAAGAAGAGTAATACTATATACTATAAATGAGGTTTTAAAAACAACTAATGGTGTAGAGAAGATAAATATTGATGATATAATAAAAATGTGTTCAAAAAATATTGGTAATAAATATATAAAGCCAATAAAAGATATAAAAGTGTACTTAAATAGAGGAAAAATATATTTTCTAAAAACTTAAAATAAAATATTGAAATTAGAGAATATGTATGTTATATTTATGAAATAAACAAGAGAAAAGGAAGGTAAAAATATGAAAAATAATCTGAGGACAATAGTTATGTGGCTAATAATAGGAATAGTCAGCATAATATTAATATCAGCTATACTTGAAAATGCAGAAACAAAAATGTCATATGATGAATTAATAGTTGCTATCAATAATTCAAAAGTAGAGAAAATAGAGCTTCAAGCTGATGGTAATAAGGCATATGTTAAATTAAAAAATAATGAAATACAAAAAGAAGTAAATATACCAAGTATAGATAGTTTTATGTCAGAAATAAATGATGACTTAGCAAGACAAAGCTTTACATTTGAAGAAAAGTCAGAATCTGCATGGATAACTGTACTTAGCTTATTATCACCATTTGCAATAGTAATAGTATTCTTTATATTCTGGTTCTTACTAACAAGTGGTTCACAAGGTGGAAACAATAAAACAATGACTTTTGGAAAAAGTAGAGCAAGAGTAATGAATACAACAGAAAAAGGTAAAGTTACATTTAAAGATGTAGCAGGAGTGGATGAAGAAAAAGAAGAACTACAAGAAATAGTAGAATTCTTAAAATCTCCAAAAAAATTTACAGATATGGGGGCTAGAATTCCAAAAGGTGTATTATTAGTAGGACACCCAGGAACAGGTAAAACACTTCTAGCAAAAGCAGTTGCAGGAGAAGCAGGAGTTCCATTCTTTATAATAAGTGGTTCAGACTTTGTAGAAATGTTTGTTGGTGTAGGAGCATCAAGAGTTAGAGATTTATTTGACCAAGCAAAGAAAAATGCACCATGTATAGTATTTATTGATGAGATAGATGCAGTTGGACGTCAAAGAGGAGCAGGTTTAGGAGGAGGACACGATGAAAGAGAGCAAACACTAAACCAATTATTAGTTGAGATGGATGGATTTGCAGCTAATGAAGGTGTAATAGTATTAGCAGCAACAAATAGACCAGACGTATTAGATAAAGCTTTATTAAGACCAGGAAGATTCGATAGACAAATTGTAGTATCAGCTCCAGATGTAAAAGCAAGAGAAGAAATTCTAGAAGTTCATAGCAGACAGAAGAAATTAGGAGAAGATGTAGACTTAAAAGTAATAGCAAAAAATACAGCTGGCTTCTCAGGTGCAGACTTAGAAAATGTAATGAATGAAGCATCACTTTTAGCGGCAAGAAGAAATAAAACAGAAATAAATATGCAAGAAGTAGAAGATGCAATGATAAAAGTAACAATGGGACCTGAAAAGAGAAGCAGAGTAAGAAGCGACAAAGAAAATAAATTGGTAGCTTTCCACGAAGCAGGTCATGCGGTAGTAAGCCATTATTTACCAACACAAGATATAGTACATCAAATATCAATAGTTCCAAGAGGTATGGCTGGTGGATATACAATGTATAGACCAGATGAAGACAAAAACTTTATGTCAAAAATAGAAATGGAAGAATCAATAATATCGTTATTAGGTGGAAGAGTTGCAGAAAGTATAGTATTAGATGATATATCTACAGGAGCAAGTAATGATATAGAAAGAGCATCTAAAATAGCAAGAGATATGGTAACCAAATATGGTATGAGCGACAAGTTAGGAACAATAACATTTGGTTCAGGCCAAGAGGAAGTTTTCTTAGGAAGAGATTGGACACAAACAAGAAACTTCAGTGAAGAAACTTCAGCAAAAATAGATGAAGAAGTAAAGAGAATAATTGATACAGCATACAATAAAGCAAAAGAAATATTAACAATTCATAGTGATAAATTGCATACAGTAGCAAATATATTACTAGAAAAAGAAAAAATAGATGGCGAAGAATTCGCTGAAATATTTAAAGATTAGAAACAAAACCACCAATGGAAAAATCCAAAGGTGGTTTGATATTTTATGTAGATATAATTCAGTTGTGTTTTACATAAATTTATGATATAATAATTTAGTATTTAAGCTGGGCTAGCAGTTTAAGCATTTAGCAAATCATAAATTAGGAGACATAAATATGAAAACTAAATCCAGAGATGGTAGATTTATTATCTCAGCTTCTGATGATGAAAAGAAAGTAATGGATGTCTATTTAAAGGCAGTAAAAAAAGTAACACTTAATGATGTTGCAGATGCAATCCGAGATGATTGTTTTCCATTTGATACATGTGGGTTACAGCTACCTGCAGAAACTCTTCATTGCCACGTTACAGTAGGAAATAAAACTTATCACTTTACAGTACATGAAGAAAGTTGTGCCCAGTGCTACGACATTTTAGTAGACATAGCAGAACAGTTGAAATTATGAAAAAATCCAGTCTAGCCACTGGATTTAATTTTTAAAAAATAATATGAATTGAGTAATAACCCTTGAAAACATATCATAATTCATGTATAATTTGTATACAAAAATATAATTTAGGAAGGAATGTGGTGATATGGCATATATTAGGCCAAGTGCAGATTTAAGAAATAAATACAATGAAATTTCTAAAATCTGTCATAATACCCGTGAACCAGTATATATTACTAAAAACGGAAGCAATGATTTAGTTGTACTAAGTAACGAGGCTTACGAAGAGATGAGTAATGAGTATAATGAAAAGAAAATTGAAGCTCTTATAGAAAAACATTTTGAAAAACGTTTTTCTAGCATTGAAGAATTTAAAAAAGATATTTTAGAACACTTAAAAAAAGCAGAAGAAGAAGTTGCTCAAGGGAAAACAATACCAGCAGAAAGTTTCTTTAGAGAAATGGAGGAGAAATATGGATTTGATTCTTAAATATTCAATCAATATTACTCCTACATTTGCAAAAGAGCTGGATAAAATTTTAAATTATATGGTACATAATTTAAAAGTCTCGAGTATAGCAAATAAATTCAATAAAAAAGTTAAAAAATCTATTTTCAGTTTAACATATTTTCCAGAACGATTTTCTAAAATTTTCGTTTCTAATAAAAATAATCTAAGAAAACTTATTATCGATAATTATATTATAATCTATGAAATTAATTCTAATAAACGGACAAGTTAATATCTTACATATTTTCTATGGGTATCAAAATTATATAGAACTTATTTAGTTGTATAAAAAATACTAGCAAAAGAAAAAGGCTAGAAATTACTAGCCTGAGATATAATTCAACTTATTTTACCTCTGTTTTCCATAAACCATGTTTATTGCAATAAGCATATATTATAGAATTTTTTATATATGGAAATCTTGTTTCAGTAGATTGCTCTGGAAACAGTCTTACTCTAGTTGTTCTATTATCAGATACTTGAGCAATCCACATAATATAATGGTCTTTTTCCATTGGATGCTCTACTTCTCCTACTTTTACAACAATTTCCCCATCAACTTTTTCCCAAACTGGAACATGTTTTTCAGTTGCTGCATCAGTAGAATTAGCAGACATTAGTTCCATTGGTTTACCACAACATTTGATATGGTTTATATCTCCATCAATTAATCCAATCACATTGCCACAAATTGGGCATATATAAAATCTTACATTTTCTTTCATAACAAATCCTCCTTATGTGCATATTTTATCATAACATTATATTTCATACAATGCTTTTTATAATATAATTTTCTTAAAATTTTCTCAGGAAATTCTTGCTATTATGTAAAGAATGTGATAATATATTTAAGATTATTGAAAACAAGAAAGAGGGAGAGTTGTATGAATTATAAAGACACATTATTAATGCCAGAAACAAGTTTTCAGATGCGCGGAAATTTACCAGAAAACGAAAAAGTACAAAGAGAAAAATGGGATGAAATGGATTTGTACTTTAAAGTAAAAGAAAAAAATAAAGGAAGAAAACCATTTGTTTTACATGACGGACCACCTTATGCTAACGGAAGCATACATATTGGTCATGCTATGAATAAAATTATAAAAGATTTTATTAACAGATATAAAATGATGGCAGGATATGATATTACATATATTCCAGGTTGGGATACACATGGTTTACCAATAGAACAAGCGGTAACTAATAGTGGTGTAGACAGAAAGAGTATGGGAAAAGCTGAATTCAGAGAATTATGTGAAAAATATGCTTATGAACAAGTTGAAAAACAAAAAGAAGGATTTAAATCTTTAAATGTAATTGGAGATTGGGAGAATCCATATATTACGTTACAAAAAGAAGTAGAGGCAAGACAAATTGAAGTATTTGCAGAAATGACTAAAAAAGGATTAATATTCAAAGGATTGAAACCAGTATATTGGAGTCCATCTAGTGAATCAGCATTAGCAGAAGCAGAGATTGAATATAAAGACCGTAAAGATCCATCAATATTTGTTGCATTCCCAGTAGCAGAAGGAAATGATAAAGTTAAAGCAGGAGAAAATCTAGTAATCTGGACAACAACTCCATGGACATTACCAGGGAACTTAGGAATTGCAGTAGGAGAACAATTTGATTATGCAAAAGTAGAAGTAAATGGTAAAATATATATAGTTGCAAATGATTTAGTTGAATCTTTAGCTAAAGAATTTGGATGGGAAAATTATGAAGTAAAAGAAACAATATCAGGAACATCGTTTGACGGAGTAAAATATAAACATGTATTTATGGACAGAGTATCTCCAGTAATAATTGGTTTCCATGTTACATTAGATGCAGGAACAGGATTAGTTCATATAGCTCCTGGATATGGTGCAGATGACTTTATAATAGGAAAACAGTATGACTTAGGATTAATAAATGGTGTAAATGACCAAGGTGTTCTTACAGAAGAATCTGGAGAATTCCAAGGATTATTCTTTGAAGATGCTAATAAAGCAGTAACTCAAAGGTTAGATGAATTAGGAGTATTACTAAAACTTAAATTTATAACTCACTCTTATCCACATGATTGGAGAACAAAAAAACCTGTAATCTTTAGAGCAACTCCACAATGGTTCTGTAGTATTGAAAAAGTTAGAGAAGATATATTAAAAGAATTAGAAAATAACGTTAAATTCCATACAGAATGGGGTAAAAAGAGATTATACAACATGATTAAAGATAGGGGAGATTGGTGTATATCAAGACAACGTGTATGGGGAGTTCCAATTCCAATTTTCTACAATGAAGATGGAAGTGAAATCTTAGATTATGATGTAATGATGCACGTAGCAAAACTATTTAGAGAACACGGTTCAAATATATGGTTTGAAAAGGATGCAAAAGATTTATTGCCAGAAGGATATAAAAACCCAGCAAGTCCAAATGGAAAATTCGCAAAAGAAGAAGACATTATGGACGTATGGTTCGATTCTGGTTCAACACATACAGGAGTTCTAGTAGAACGTGGATTAGAATATCCATCAGATATGTACTTAGAAGGTTCAGACCAATATAGAGGATGGTTCAATTCATCATTAATAACAGGTGTTGCAGTATATGGTAAAGCTCCATACAAGGAATTAGTATCACACGGATTTACTTTAGATGGTAAAGGACAAAAAATGTCTAAGAGCTTAGGAAATACAGTATCACCAGCAGATGTAGTTAAAGAACATGGCGCAGACATATTAAGATTATGGGTTGCATCAGTAGACTATACAGATGATGTTAGAATTGGTGATGAGCTAATTAAACAAGTAAAAGAAAGTTATAGAAAAGTTAGAAATACATATAAATTCATGTTAGGAAACTTAAAAGACTTTAATCCAGAAACAGATTCTGTAAAATATGAAGATATGCCATTGTATGATAAGTACATGATGATTCAATTAAACAAATTTACACAAGACGCATTAAAACATTATGATGGATACAACTTCCAAGAAGTATATAAATTAGTAAACTACTTCGTATCATTTACATTATCAAACTTCTATTTAGACTTCACAAAAGATATATTATATATCGAAAAAGCAGATTCTAAAGTAAGAAGAAGTGTTCAAACAGTATTATACAATGTATTAAGTAGAGAAATAAGATTACTTGCTCCAATACTACCATACACAAGTGAAGAAGTATATACATTATTATGTCCAAATGGTAAGAGTGTACATTTAGAAGACATGCCAGAAGTAGTTAAATATAGTGACGAACAAGAAGTTCTTGAATTATTTGAAAAATTCTTTGAGTTAAAAGAAATAATATATAGAGAATTAGAAGTAGCACGTAATGAAAAAGTAATAGGTGCAGGATTAGAAGCAGAAGTAAAACTTCATTTAGATGAAAAATACAATACAGTTAAAGAAAAACTAGGAGATAATTTAAGACAATTATTAATAGTTTCAAAAATAACTTATGTAGATGAAGGAAAAGAAGTAGAAGTAGTAAAACATTCAGGAGAAAAATGTGAAAGATGCTGGAACTACGTAGACCATGTAGAAGATGGAATCTGTCCAAGATGTAAACATATAATTTCTAAATAAAATATATGATAAAGCTAGTAATAAAATACTAGCTTTATTTTTATATAATATTTTTTATAAGCTTAAATAATATATATTTTAACTTGCGGTCTGCAGCCGCGGTTAATTAACTACTGCTTTCTAATTTTTTACTACGATAATTACTATAGTAATTAGAATTGCACGCCTCCGGCTAGTCAGGGGTCGACCTCGTTTTCAATATATATTATTTAAGCTTTTATATAAAAAATTTATTTTAAAAAAAATTCAAAATTGATATTGACAAACATAATCCTATATGATATATTATGAACTATAAAAAAATAGGAATTATTCCTATTTTGGAAAGGCAATAAAATATGGAAAAATATTCTAGACAAAGACAGGAAATCTTAGATTTTCTAGTAGAGTCTTATTCTCATCCAACAGCCGAAGAAGTATATAATGAAGTGAAAAAGAGAGGCTCAACTGCAAGTAAGGGAACAGTTTATAGAAATCTAAATTTTCTTGTAGAAAAGAATATAATTGAAAAAATTTCTATGCAAAACGGGGCAGATAGGTATGATTATAAAAAAACGCCACATAATCATATTATATGTACAAAATGCAATACCGTATATGACTTTGAATATGATTTTAATTTGAAGAAATTAAAAAAGACCATCAAAGAACAGACAGGAATAGAAAAATTTTCAGATTATATAATAGTTCAGGGAATATGTAAAAAATGTTCAGAAAGTTAAAATTTTAAGGAGGTAGTTTTATGGAACTAAAAGGTTCAAAAACAGAAAAAAATTTAATGGAGGCTTTTGCAGGAGAATCACAAGCAAGAAATAAATACACATACTTTGCTTCAAAAGCTAAAAAGGATGGATATGAGCAAATAGCTGCAATATTCCAAGAAACAGCTGATAACGAAAAAGAACACGCAAAATTATGGTTTAAATTATTACATGGTGGAGAAATCCCAGGAACAGAAGAAAACTTAGCAGCTGCAGCAGAAGGAGAAAACTACGAATGGACAGATATGTATGATAGAATGGCAAAAGAAGCTAAAGAAGAAGGATTTGACCATATAGCATACTTATTCGAAGCAGTAGGAAAAATAGAAAAAGAACATGAAGAAAGATATAAAAGATTATTAGGAAATATAGAAGAAGGAATAGTATTCTCAAGAGACGGAGAAAAAATTTGGAAATGTAGAAACTGTGGACATATAGTAGTAGGCAAACAAGCACCAGAAGTTTGCCCAGTATGTGCACATCCAAAGGCTTACTTCGAAATTAAAGCCGAAAATTATTAAATTTGAAAAATAAACTTCGTCTTGCGTTGTTAAAATTTAGATAAAAAATCCTCGACGTATCTATATACGCCTCCGGTTTTTTACTAAATTTTGCCTAGCAATACTCGTTTCTTTTCCAAATCACAAATAAAAATAGATAGGATAAATTTCCTATCTATTTTTTGTATCAAGTAGCCCAACGCAGGAGTTTTCTATTTAGAATAAATTGAGGACCCCCGAAAAACTTCGAAGGCGTCTCCATCGTGGGCTCAATTTATAATAAATAGAAAAGCTCCGACGAGATTGGGCGTATTGGCATTTAGTTATTTTTTAAATCTTATGTCGTCACCGAAAAATCTATAAATATTGTAATGGCCAATAAACCTCGAAACTATTCTCTCGTCATAAGTATTAAACAATCCTTGCAGATCTAAATTTGTAGAGATTATTGTTTTAGTAATTTTTCCGTTTTGATTAAGCAATCTTGTATTAATAATTTTATAAAGTTCAGTAAATTTCATACTATTCATTGTTTCTGTTCCTAGGTCATCAATTACCAATAAATCTACATTTAATAAATTTTGTGAAAAGGTGTTATCTGAATTTTTGTTAAATAATTCATTTATTAAAGTATCTAACATAACTGGTGCTGTTTGATACAAAACAGTTTTGCCTTGTGCTAAAAGATCAGCAACAATACAATTAGATAAAAATGTTTTACCAAGACCCGTTCCTCCAGAAAAAAGCAGATTTTTTTCATCGGGATCATCAAAATTATTAATAAATTTTTTAACTTCTTTACCTATAATTTTAATATTTTCTCTAGGAGAAATATCTGCATTATATTTTTCTTCATTTACTTCATCAGAGTATAAATTAATATTAAATTTTTTAAAATTTTCTCTTTCCAAGTTACCAATATTAGATTTATTATATTCAAGATTAAATAACTTTTGTTTTAAACAACTGCACATCGTAGAGTGATTATTTTCAGAAATATATCCTGTATCTTTACACTTTGAACATTCATATATGGGATATAGATAATCCAACTTCTTCTTATCTTCTTTAAGAATATTTAATCTTTCTTTTTTTAGTTCAGCTATTTTTTTATCTAAATCTTTTAATAAATCTTTGGAATTAGAAGATAATATCAATTTAGCAGTTTGCAGACCATAAGAATTTAATTCAGTTTCTATTTCTTGCAGACGAGGTAATCGTGAATATAGCTCTTTTTTTCGCTCATCTAAATCATGAACTGCTTTAGTTTGCTTTTTATCATAATCTTTTAATAATTCGTTTAAAATAGCATTATTCATAAAAACCTCCTATCATAATATTTAAAATTTAGCTACATCTTGTTAGCATATAGTTTATTTAAATCATCATAATTTCTTTGTGTATAATTATTATAATTAGTCTTTTTTTCAAGTTCCTTAATATTTTTGTTCTTTGTTTTAAACTCTGCTAAAAATGCTTCAATCTCAGGAACTGTTTTTAATTTTCTGTCATGCCAATCAGAAAGTAATTTATCTAGATAATCGAAATTAGGATTAGCTTTAGAAGTTGTCTTTTTCAAAGCAATATTTATAATATCTAAATTGTAGTTATAATCTAAAATCCATTTCTCAATATATTCTTCTTCAAATTCAGTAAATGCAGTATATCTGCCCAATTTCTTGGCGATAGATTTTTTTATTATATTCATGTTATCTCGTTTTTGAGAGTAATTTTCTAAATCGTTATATGTTTTAATATTATTTTTAGACCAAGCATCTGCAACAGTTTGAACATAATTCTTATGAAGAGCAGATTTACTAAAGCAATAATCAAATAATGCAACCATAACTTGCTCATCAAATTCATATTTTTTAAACCATAAATCAATATCACTATACCAAGATGGAGACATGATTCCTTGAAAATATTGGTTATTAATACTTTCAATAGCTTTTGCTCTATATTGATTTTTGGCATTATTTTGGATAGTTTCTGGTGTTAAAGTTAAATTAGGAACATAAGATTTGTGAAGTTCAATTTCCTGAAGATTGTTTAAAACATATCCATTAGGCTTTTTAGTAATAACACCATTTTCCTCCCAAAACGCAAGACCTGCTTGAATAACATTAAAAGGAATATTAAGTTTTTTAGACAAATCTGTAATTTTTATATCCTTATCGTATTTAGATAAAAAAATTAAACAAAGATATATTTTTACATAATCACCATTTGCACAAGACAAATATTCTGTAAAAAATATATCGGGTATTTCAGTATGTGAAAATAAAATAGATTTATCCTTATATTCTAATTTCATAATGACCTCATTCCTTATAAAACATTTTATGTTTATAGATTATATCATTTAAATTAAAATAAAACAATAAAAAAATCACACATTTTAATAAATTATGAGAACCAATTTGCTAAAATGTGTGTCTAATATATAGGAAACAGTTAATTAAATATTTTTTTAGATGACATTAAAAATTTAATAAGTTCATCTATATTAATATTTTCCTTGTTGATAAAATTATATAATTTATGAATTTTAGATATTTCTGTGGCCGGCAATTCACTAGAAAATCCTAAAATGTCATTAGGGGTTATTTTGTAAAGCCTACATAATTGTAAAATAATATCAATTGGGATTTTACTGTTTCCGAGATTCATAATGACCATAGGTTGAGCGAGGAATATTTAAGTAATTAGAAACATCTAGTTGAGAATAGTCGTTATCCTCTCTAAAATCGCGGATAAGCTCGTTTATCTTTTTCATAATAATCACCAATATTTATTCTATCCGAATAAAAAACATAATATTACTAAAAAACCAAAAAACTGACAAAAAGTAATTGACATTCTCAAAAATTGAGAATATAATTATTAAAAAAAATATTAAAATTTATAATATAAATATATGATAATAAAAAATAAACGGAGGTAAAAATGTCTATTATTAATGAAGCAAAAAAAGGCAATTCAGAAGCATTTGTAACATTAATAGAGCAGTACAAGATACAAATGTACAAAACAGCAAAAGCAATATTAAAAAATGAAGATGATGTATGCGATGCTATTCAAGAAGCTTTAGAAAGTGTATATAAAAATATAAATACACTAAAAAAAGAAAAATATTTTAAAACATGGTTAATTAGAATCACAATAAATAAGTGTTATGACATAATAGAAAGTAATAATAAGAATATAAACAAGATAGAAAAACAGGTTATTGAATATGAAGAAAAAGAAGATAATTTAGAGGGTAATCTAGATTTAGAAAGAGCACTTAGCCTGATAGACAACGACCTAAGAATAGTTACAGTTCTATATTATTATGATGATATACCAGTAAAACAAATAGCAGAAATTTTAGGAATACCTACGGGTACAGTTAAATCAAAATTAGCTAGAGCAAGAAATAAACTTTATGAAATATTAGGACAAGAGGAGGTGAGCAAAGTTGGATAAAAGAGACGAATATATAAAAGCTCAAATGCAACAAGATAAAGAAATATCAAACAAAGCAAATGAAATTTTTCAAAATTTTGAAAGGAGAATAAAAATGGAAGAAAATAATAAACCAAAAGAAAAAAAGGTTATAAAATTAAGTTTACAACATGCAGTTTTAGCATTTACTTCTTTAATGATAGTAGTTGTATTAGGAGGAAACCTATATGCACACATTAAAGGAAAACCAAATATATATAGTGCAATAAAAGGATTATTTGTAAAAGAAGATAAATATACGGCAAGTGAAATTGTGGTTGACCAAACAGTTGAAAGCAATGGTATAAAATTAACATTAAAAACAGTAGCAATGGATGAAAATATTTTAATAACAAAATATATAGCACAAGGAGAAAAATTAGCAAACGAATTTTATGCATATCAAGAATTTGAACAAGATGTAATAAAATTAGTAAAAATTAATTTAAAATTAGCAGAATGGAACATAATGAAAGATGATCCAGAATATAAAGATGTAACAAGCAAAGATGCAGTTGCACAAGCACAATTAATTTCTAAGAGATTAAGCATAGCTAATCTAACAGAGGGAGAAGAAGAAGCTTTAATGAAGATTGCTAAAAAAGCATATCAAGAATTTATAGTATTAGAATTAAGTCCAGAAAATGCATCAGAGAAAAAAGTAAATGAATTAATAGAAGAAACAATAGCAATGTTTGAAAGTAAAGTAAATAGCAAATATGATGTAATGAGTGTAGATACTAAATTACAAGAATTTGGAATACAAACAATATCAGAGAAAGTAGAAAAAAGTGGAAATGAATACATAATATATAATGTATATAATGTAGACACAATATCTGACTTAGCAAGCAAATTCAATTTAAGTGTTAATGTAAATAAAATTGGAAATATAGAAGGAAAATGGAACTTTAACACAGAATTAGAAAAAGCAAGATTAGATACAAGAGTAGAGACAATAGAATTCTATGAAAATAATAGTTGTGATAATGTAGCACCAACAATTACAGTAGCAGATGGAGTTAGACATTCTG
The DNA here is from genome assembly GCA_045650705.1 of Clostridia bacterium. Lineage (GTDB taxonomy): Bacteria > Bacillota > Clostridia > TANB77 > CAG-508 > UMGS1781. The sequence continues at coordinate 25,664 of JAZRRK010000021.1, read as the reverse complement.
CAACAGTAGAAGCAAAAAAATTAGTAATAAGCGATTTCTCAACAGTATTAATGATACAAACAAAAGTATTAGAGAAAGATAGAGAATATTATTTAGAATATGCAAAAGATGGATTACCATGTATATTTGTAGTAACAGATGAAAATGGAAATATACTAGGAACAGGAACGCGTTCAGGAAATTCATATAATTCAGCAATGGATATCGGAGAAAGTGTTATTTATACAGATAGAATAATATTAAAAAATGTAAATAAAGATACAAAAAAAATATACGTAAAAATATATGAGCAATACGATATGGATGGAGAAACAATAAAAATTAATAATGAAATTATAGAGTTAGACATAGAAGTAGCAAGAAGCAATTCAGAACCAGTAGAATTAAATCAAAGTTATACATCAAAACAACATCAAGTATCATTTAGATATCCAGGAAATTGGACAATAACAGAGGAACAAGACCAAATAATAATAAAAGGACCAGAAGATATTGATGGAAACAGTGTAGAGATATATATGATGCCTGATACGGAGGATAGTGCTCATCCAGGACAGAATTCTAAGGAAATAATAGAAGGATTATATAATACTTATTCTGGACTTGGCGAGGAATGCGAAAAAGGAGAAATTAATATAGCTGGAACAACTGGATACTATTTTAGCCATTACGTTTATGGCAGAGTTGATGGAAAATCTAAAAGAGTATGTGTTGAACGCGATGAAAAGCAATTTACTATAGACTATAGTGGAATTTTAACCCAATATGAAAGATATGAAGAAACATTTAATAAAATATTAGAAACAATAGAATTCTTAGAACCAGAGAAGTCATATGATGTATTTGGAGGTAATTATTGTTTTGTAAGAGTATATGAAGATAATAATTTAACAATAGAATTTCCAACGGATGATATTTTCTTCGATGATTTAAAAGCTAATTATGGAGTTAATTTAGAACCAAATAAAGAATATACGATAACTGGTATAGAAGAAAAGGTACTTAGTGTTTGGATACATACAGCATTTGATGATCATATTGGAATACCACACGTACTTATTAAAACAGAAGATTTTAATTTATATTATATGAAGTCAATTGTTGAAGATGGTACTTTCAAAGCAGAAAAATTACTAGAAGGAGTGCAAGGAAATATTGAAATTGCAGATAGCGATTTTGCTTACTATGCACCAATTGTAAAAACTAGAGATGGAAAATCATATATATTAACTCGTGATTCTGAAAGGACAATAGCAGAAGAGTATATAGAAGAAACAGAAGATACTAATCAAGAACAAGCACAACAACCAGAAGATGATGAATTTGTAAGTGGTTTTATAAGTAATGAATTTAATACTGCGGAATATGATTCTATAAAGGAGTGGAGCGATGGACAAATAACTATTCAATTTAAAGAGGGCGTTACTTCATATAAAGATGCAAAAGATGCAAATATTAAAACAGATGGAACAAGTTATCGAATATATGGAATTGAAGGAGATATTCAAAATATTTATAGAATTAGAAATGCCCAAGTGGAAATATATGACGCATTACCAGCCTATGTTTTTGAAACAAAGAATGAAGAAAATAAAACCAATATTTATTTAATAAATTTATCGAATTTTAATCAATATTATTTTTCTGCTAATGGTCCACTTGTATCTGATATTTCAGAGTTTCTTTATATTCAGGATAACGGGATGGATGTAATTACAAAAGACTCAAAAGGTTATAATATCAGATATGAAGGAGCTACATATGTAGGAAAGGTACCTACTAAACAAGAAATTTATAACATTTTGGAGGCATATGTTACAGGATTAGGAAAAAAAGGAGAAGAAGCTCCAAATTTATATGATACAAAAAATTATGTTAATATAAATTTTGGAAAATCAAATAATAGTGATTGTAGAATAATAATTTCAGTAAACAGAAAGGAATATTCGCAAGGACAAAAAGAAATCTGGGCGGCTATTGAATTTGATGAAACAGAACAAGAATGGAAAGTTGTAGATTTTAGATTACAAGCAAGAGGAGGAGTTTAAAAACAAAATATATGGATAACATAAAAACAAAATGTTTTTACAAAAAAATCCATTAAACACTTGACTTTTTAAATAAAATATGGTAAATTATATAAGCTATGTTCTATAAATTGGGGACATAGCTTAAAAAACGCATCGTTAAAACCCGTAATACAAATTTGGAGGTGGAGCTAAAATGGCTGCAAAAGGACCAAGAGAAAATATAACATTAGAATGTACAGAATGTAAAAGAAGAAATTACATGACAAGTAAAAACAAGAGAAATAATACAGAAAGATTAGAAGTTGAAAAATACTGCAAATTCTGCAAAAAAAGAACAACACATAAAGAAACTAAATAATTAGGGCTATTTTAAGGAGGAAATAAAATGGCTAAGGAAAAAGAAACAAAAAATAAAAAAAGTTTTTTCAAAGATTTCAAAGCAGAATTGAAGAAAGTTATTTGGCCAACACCAAAACAATTAGTTAACAATACAGTAGCAGTTGCAGTTATAGTTATTATAACAGCTACAATAGTATTTGCATTAGATTTAACATTTGACTTATTCAATAAATATGGTATAAATAATTTGAAATCAAAAATTAGAGGAAATGAAACTGTACAAGTTGAAGATGCACATGATCACGATCATGACCATGAAACAGAAAATGTTGTAGAAGAAACTAATACAGCAGAAGTAGACTCTAATGAAGTTGTAAGTGAATAAATAAGGTTTTAAAAGGAGGCCCACAAAGATGTCTCAAGTAGAAGAAAATTTGGAGCCAAGATGGTATGTAGTACATACATATTCAGGGTATGAAAATAAAGTTAAAACCGACTTAGAGAAAACTATAAAAAATAGAGAGCTTGAAGATTATTTCTTTGATATAGTTGTTCCAATGGAAGAACAAATAGAAATTAAAGATGGTAAAAGAAAGGCAAATCTAAAAAAGGTGTTTCCAGGTTATGTTTTAATTAAAATGATTGTAACTGAAGAATCTTGGTATATAGTAAGAAACACTAGAGGAGTTACAGGATTTGTAGGATCAGGAACAGACCCAATACCTCTTACAAATGAGGAAATAAGAAGTATGGGATTTGAAACCTCAATAGTTGATATAGACTATGATGTAAACGACTCAGTTAAAATACTAAATGGAGCTTTAGCTGGATTCATTGGTACAGTACAAGAATTAAACAAAGAAAAAGGAAAAGTAAAAATCCTTGTTTCAATGTTTGGTAGAGAAACACCAGTTGAGTTAGAGTTTGCTCAAGTAGAAAAATTATAAAATAGGGTTGTGACCTACACATATATAAATGTATTGAAAGGAAGTCTTTAAAATGGCAGAAAAGGAAATTAGTAATATTATTAAATTACAAATTGAAGCTGGAAAAGCAACACCAGCTCCACCAGTAGGACCAGCTTTAGGTTCAAGTGGTGTAAACATTATGCAATTCGTTAAAGAATTTAACGATAGAACAGCAAATCAACCAGGTATGATAATTCCAGTTGTTATAACAGTATACTCAGATAAATCATTTACTTTTATAACAAAAGTACCACCAGTTGCTGTATTAATTAAAAAAGCAATAAAATTAGAAAAAGGTTCTGGAAAACCTAACAAAGATAAAGTTGCATCAATAACAAAGGAACAAGTTAAAGCTATAGCAGAACAAAAAATGGAAGACTTAAATGCTGCTTCATTAGAAACAGCTATGAGTATGGTTGCTGGGACAGCTCGTTCTATGGGTGTAACTGTAATCGATTAAAAACATCATCTTGCACATTTTAATTTTCGAACAAAAATCCTCAGCGTATCTTTATACGCTTCCGGTATTTTGTCTCAATTAAAATGCACAATATAATATTTTTAATCAATTATATTTAAATTAGTTATATATTATAGAAATATATAAATATATTGGGAGAATGTAAAACATTCGATATTACCAAAAGGAGGATATTATGAAAAGAGGAAAAGCATATCTAGAAAGCGAAAAGCTTATAGATAAATCAAAAAGCTATGATGTTAAAGAAGCTTTAGAAGTATTTGAAAAAATGCCAAAAAGAAAATTTGACGAAACATTAGAATTACACGTAAAATTAGGTGTAGATTCTAAACAAGCAGACCAACAAGTTAGAGGAACAGTAGTTCTTCCAAATGGTACAGGTAAAACTCAAAAAGTTTTAGTATTTGCAAAAGGTGATAAAGCAAAAGAAGCTGAAGCAGCTGGAGCAGATTTCGTTGGAGCAGAAGAATTAGTTCCAAAAATCGAAAAAGAAAATTGGTTTGAATATGACGTAATAGTAGCAACACCAGATATGATGGGTGTTATTGGTAGATTAGGTAAAGTATTAGGACCTAAAGGATTAATGCCAAACCCAAAATCAGGAACAGTTACAATGGATGTAACAAAAGCTATTAACGAAATAAAATCAGGTAAAGTTGAATATAGATTAGATAAATCTAATATAATTCACTTAGGATTTGGAAAATTATCTTTTGGAGCAGAAAAATTAGCAGAAAACTATGAAACAGTTATGGATGCTATAATAAAAGCAAAACCAGCAGCTGCTAAAGGACAATACATTAAAAGTATTGCAATTTCTACAACAATGGGACCAAGCATATATATAGCTTAAGTTTATAAATAGCCAAAGACAGTAGGCAAAAAATAAGTCCTACCGAGGTAAATAAAGAGAGATATAAAGCTCTTGTATTGCCTCGCAGTAGGCATACAAGAGTTTTTAAATTTAAAATCATATATAAATTTGGAGGTGAAACATACAAATGGCAAGCCAAAACGCAATCAACAAAAAAATAAAAGAAGTTGAAGAATTAGCAGAAAAAATACAAAAAGCTAAAATAGTTCTTTTAACAGACTATAAAGGAATTAATGTAGCAGACGTTACAGGAATTAGAGCAAAATTAAGAGGTGTAAATGCTGAATATAAAGTTATAAAAAACAATATAACAAGAAGAGCATTACAATCTTGCAATATAGAAGGATTAGAAGGACAATTAGAAGGAACAACAGCAGTTATTCTTGGATATGAAGAATATCTAGAACCATTAAAAGCAATTTATGAATATGCTAAAAATAATGAATTCTACAAAATAAAAGGTGGAATTATCGAAGGTAAAGTTGTATCAGTAGAAGAATTAGTTACTCTTGCAAAATTACCATCAAGAGAAACACTTATTGCTCAACTTGCAGGTGCTTTACTTGGAAATATTTCAAAACTTGCAGTTGCATTGGATCAAGTGCGTGCACAAAAAGAAACAGCAAACGCATAAAACGAATGAAAAAACGGCATCTTGCACATTTTCATCAATCGCAAAGTCCTCGACGTATCTAAATACGCCTGCGGTTTTGCTCAATCTGAAAATGCACAATATACCATTTTTGCTTCGTTTTAGAAAATACCATAAATTAGGTATTAAAACAAAAATAGTAGGGTTGTGACCGACACAAAAAATAAAAAATTAAATTTAAAAGGAGAGATTTAAAAATGGCAGACATTGCAAAATTATTAGAAGAAATAGATAGCTTAACAGTTATCGAATTATCAGAATTAGTTAAAGGAATTGAAGAAAAATATGGAGTATCAGCAGCAGCAGTAGCAGCACCTGTAGCAGGAGCAGCAGGAGCAGCAGCAGCTGAAGAAAAATCATCATTTGATGTAGTATTAAAAGAAGCAGGAGCTAACAAAATAGCAGTTATAAAAGTTGTTAGAGACGTTACAGGTTTAGGATTAAAAGAAGCTAAAGACTTAGTTGACGGAGCACCAAAAACAGTTAAAGAAGGAGCTTCAAAAGAAGACGCTGAAGCTATGAAAGCAAAATTCGAAGAAGCAGGAGCTGTAGTAGAATTAGCTTAAGTCTAAAACTAATAATGATAAATAAAAATCCAGCAGAAATGCTGGATTTTTTCGTGCAAAATCTTGTTATATCCAAGCATTTTGTGGTATAATTTATAAGTATGTTTGTAGGAGCGACCATTGGTCGTCCGTGTGTCGAAGAATTTGATAGAGGAAATGGCAAATAGTCAGAGTGAAGAATGAAAAGTGAAAAGTTAATAATACAAAAATTCTTCGAATTTTGAAGGAGGGGAAAGCTATGATTAGAATTTATAATACTGATATTGAAACAGACAAAATTGAGGAAGTATATGAAATAAAAAAAGGAGTATGGATTAATTTAGTAAACCCGTCCGAGTCGGAAATTAAGAGAGTATGTTCAGAAATAAATATAGAAGAGGATTTTATTAGATATCCTCTAGATTATGAAGAGCAAGCCAGAATAGATATTGAAGACAATATGACATTATTCGTTATAGATGTACCTATTATTGAAGATACAAAGGATGATAGAACTTATACAACAATGCCATTAGGTGTTATAATTGTAGGTGATGATTATTTTATAACAGTATCTTTAAAGAGAAATAAAGTAATAGATGCATTTGAAAAAAGTAGAGTTAAGAATTTTTATACTTATAAAAAGACAAGATTTTTGCTACAAATATTATATCTAAACTCAGCATATTATCTTGATAATCTAAAGAAGATAAATAAAGAACAAGAAGCAACTGTTGCTTTGTTACAAGAGAGTATGAAGAATAGAGATCTTATTCAATTATTAAATTTACAAAACAGTTTAATATATATTACAACATCACTTAAATCGAATGAGATTGTCATGGAGAAGACTTTAAGAGGTAAAATTTTAAAGATGTATGAAGAAGATGAAGATATTTTGGAAGATGCTATTATAGAAAATAGACAGGCTATAGAAATGAGTAAAACATATAGTGATATATTAACTAGTACAATGGATGCTTATTCTTCAATAATTTCAAACAACCTAAATGGTGTAATGAAATTTTTAACATCACTTACAATATTAATTTCAGTTCCAACATTAATAGCTAGTATTTGGGGAATGAATGTTAAAGTTCCATTTAGTACAAGCCCTTATGGTTTTGCTATTTTAATTGGAATTTCAGTAGCAGTAGCTGGTATTGCTTTTGCATGGCTTAAGAAAAAAGATATGATATAAATTTTTAAAATAAACGTCGTCTTGCTGTGTTAGACTTCACTAAAAAAATCCTCAACGTACTTTTGTACGTTTCCGGTTTTTTTGCTTGTCTGCCTTGCAATACTTGTTTCTTTTAAAAATTAATAAATATATAATATAGGAGAAAATGATGATAAATTCAATAGGTGTAACAGTAAGATTTGGAAAAAGAGTTTTATTTGAAGATGTAAATATTAAATTTACAAAAGGAAATTGTTATGGATTAATTGGCGCTAATGGTGCAGGGAAATCAACCTTTTTAAAGGTTTTATCTGGAGAATTGGAACCAAGCAAGGGAGAAATTGCAATAGAAAAAGGTGCAAGATTATCTGTATTAAAACAGAACCACTTTGAATATGAGGAGTTTTCTGTAATTGATACAGTAATAATGGGAAATAAAGAATTGTATAGCATTATGAAAGAAAAAGAAGCTTTATATGCTAAACCAGACTTTAATGAAGAGGATGGTTTAAAAGCTGCAAAATTAGAAGAACGTTTTGGTAATTTAGATGGATGGAATGCTGAGTCAGATGCAGCTATTTTATTAAATAATTTAGGAATTCCAGCAGCAAATCATTATAAATTAATGAAAGAATTAGAGGCTAAAGATAAAGTTAAAATATTATTAGCACAAAGCTTATTTGGAAATCCAGACATATTATTATTGGATGAGCCTACAAACGACTTAGATATTAAAAGTATAGAATGGTTACAAGAATTTTTAATAAATTTTGAAAACACAGTAATAGTAGTTTCACATGATAGATACTTCTTAAACAAAGTATGTACACATATAGCAGATGTGGATTTTGGTAAAATAAAAATATATCCAGGAAACTATGATTTTTGGTATGAATCTAGCCAATTAGCATTAAAACAAGCAAAAGAACAAAATAAAAAGAAAGAAGAAAAGATTAAAGAATTACAAGAATTTATTGCCAGATTTAGTGCTAATGCTTCAAAATCAAAACAAGCAACATCAAGGAAGAAATCTTTAGAGAAAATAGAGCTAGAAGAAATAAAAGCATCAAATAGAAAATATCCATATATAGATTTCAAGCCAGAAAGAGAACCAGGAAATGAAATATTAAAAGTTAAAAATATATCAAAAACTGTAGATGGAGAAAAGATTTTAGATAATATTTCATTTAATGTAAGACCAGGCAATAAAATTGCAATAGTTTCAGATAACGAGTTAAGAACAACATTATTATTCCAAATAATAGCAGGAGAAGTTGAACCAGATGAAGGAGAAATAGAATGGGGACAAACAATCTCAAGTGATTATTTTCCAAAAGATAATGGATATTTGTTTGAAAAAGATGAAAATATTGTAGAATGGCTTAGAAAATATTCTAAAGATCCAGATGAAACATATATAAGGGGATTTTTAGGAAGAATGCTTTTCTCAGGAGATGAAGCTTTAAAGAATATTAAGGTATTATCAGGTGGAGAAAAAGTAAGATGTGTATTATCAAAATTAATGCTATCAGGAGCAAATTTATTAGTATTTGATGAACCAACAAACCATTTAGATATGGAAGCAATAACAGCATTAAATGAAGGTTTAAAGAAATTTAAAGGAAATTTATTATTTACCTCTCATGACCATCAGCTAACAGAAACAGTTGCTAATAGAATAATAGAATTAGGACCAGATAAGAAATTTGATAAAGACATGACATATGATGAATATTTAGAGAAAAAGGAAGCTTAAAAAAAGGCACTACCAAGTAGGTAGTGCCTTTAACCCTTAATCGTGGTTTTGCATAATTGCATTACCACGATTGGTAATACTTATATGCTTTTTAAGATGATCAGGGATCATCTGATTGTTTACCTCAATTTTGCGATGACATATGGGACAGATTATTGAAAAAATTACTTCTCCATTACATCTGATTCCTTCAAAGTCATCCGGAAGATCAGCTTCTCCCGAAACTCCGCAGTTTGTACAGGTAAACACAACTCCCTTTGTAAATATACGCATATAAACCTCCACCCATTTAAGGGTTATTAAATTAATTTAGCAAAAAGCTAAACCTAATACTATTTTACCACAATTAACATAAAAATGCAAAAAAACACAGCACCACTCTTTAATAGTGCTGTGTTTTTTGCTTCAGCCAGTAATATACTTGCGAAGCTTATCGGGGATTTCTGATGCAGGTACATTAGTTCTGTACTTGCATACAGGACAGGTAACGTAATAGTTTGATTTTACAGATGAAGGAAAGTAAGGTACAAAACTGTAATGTTTTTCAAACGAGATATCGTTACACTCCGTAATTATGAGGTTTACATTACATCCCTCACAACTAACTTCCATTGGCCAATCATAGCCTGGAATTTTTGTTATAAGCATAACAAATCCTCCGCCCACTTAAGGGTATTAAATTAATTTAGCGAAAAGCCAAACCTAATATAATTTTACCACAGTTAACATAAAAATACAAATTTGAAGCATAAAAGCAATTGAAAAACTTTTTTTCCTATAAAATAAAAAAGCACAGCCGATTATGGCTGTGCTTTTACCCTTAAATAAGTGGAATTTTCCTAAGGGTTTCCTCGGGTATTCTCTCTTTGGGTGTACGGTATGAATGACCGCATTTTTTACACTCGTAATGGCAGTATGTGCCATCAGAAAATGTAAAATCGCTAGATGATTTTAGATGTATTTTTGAGTAACACTCAAGACAGATAGTATCAAAAGGCCAAAGATATCCTTTTTCTCGATTAACTATTTCCATTATTTCCTCCACCCATCTAAGGGTTATTAAATTAATTCAGCCAAAGGCTAAACTTATATATATCTTAACATAATTAACAAATGATTGCAAATTCTTGACAAACATTAAAGAGTAGGATAGAATAAATATGAATTAATATTTTTGAAAAAGGGGGAAAATATGAAATTAATATTAATAGGAATTATACCAATTTTATTACTAATAGGTTTAAGTACTTCAGTTGTAATAAACTCTAATTTAATTAATTCAGCTTCTAAAATGGAATCATCTATAGAAGAAATAAACTCTAATTTAATTAATTCAGTTTCTAAAATGGAATCATCTATAGAAGAATCCTACCAGGAAGAGCTAGAATTTGAAGGAATATCAATAGGAAATACTACATATAATTCAGTAGAAGAATACATTGATTCCGCAAATAGTAATTATTAATTATAAAATAAAAAGCACATCAATTATGCTATAAAATGCATAAATTTGATGTGTTTTTTTATTAATTTACGTAAAACCCTTGACAAATGGCAAAAAATGGTGTAAAGTAGAATAGCATTACAATTTTAGAAGGTGTAATAGTTATGGATAAAAAAGTAGAGATTAGTATGCTTTGCCAGATTTATGGCAAGCTTTTAACTGAAAAGCAATTAAATATTTTAGATAACTATTATAATCTAGATTTTTCTCTTTCAGAAATAGCAGAAAATGAAGGAATAACAAGGCAAGCTGTAAGAGATATAATAAAAAAGGGGGAAAATAAACTTTTCGAATTCGAAGAAAAGCTAGGAATTATGAAAAAGACAATTAGACAAGAAGAAAAGATAGCAAATATTTTATCTGAGCTTACAAAAATTCAAACAAAGTTTACAGATGAACAAATAGCAGAAATACTAGAACACATTAGAGAAGAATTAAATTGTGTTGTTTAAAACGGATAGGAGGAAATGATATGGCATTTGAAGGCTTATCTTCAAGACTACAAGCGATTACAAGAAAACTTGGCGGTAAAGCAAGAATTACTGAATCAGATTTAAAAGAAGTTTTAAGAGAAGTAAAGTTGGCTTTACTAGAAGCAGATGTAAATTATAAAATTGTAAAAGATTTTATTTCAGAAGTTGAGAAAAAAGCTTTAGGACAGGATGTATTAAAATCATTAACTCCAGGACAACAAGTTGTAAAAATTGTAAGAGATGAAATGACAGAGCTTTTAGGAGGAGTAACAAGTAAAATTAATTTTACTCCAAATCCACCTACGATTATAATGCTAGTAGGATTACAAGGTTCTGGTAAAACCACAACTTGTGGTAAACTTGCAAATCTTTTAAGAAAACAAGGTAAGAAACCATTACTTGTAGCATGCGACGTATATAGACCAGCCGCAATTAAGCAATTACAAGTAGTTGGTGGCGGGCTTAACATTCCAGTATTTGCGAATGAAAACTCAAAAGATGTAGTGCATATAGCAAAACAAGCAATATCACAGGCATATTCAAAACTAAATGATGTAATTATATTAGATACAGCAGGACGTCTTCATATAGATGAAGAATTGATGCAAGAATTAAAAAATGTAAAATCAAATGTAAAACCACATGAGATATTATTAGTAGTAGATTCTATGACAGGTCAAGATGCTGTTAATGTTGCTACACATTTTAATGAAAATTTAGGAATAGATGGTGTAGTACTTACAAAATTAGATGGAGATACTCGTGGTGGTGCAGCACTTTCTGTAAAAAAAGTAACAGGAAGACCAATAAAGTTTGCAGCAACAGGAGAAAAATTAAGTGATATAGAAGAATTCCATCCAGATAGAATGACATCAAGAATTCTAGGAATGGGAGATATGCTTTCAATTATAGAAAAAGCTGAAGAAGCTTTTGATGAAGAAGAAGCATTAAAATTAGAAAAGAAATTAAAAAAACAAGAATTTGACTTAGATGATTACTTAACTCAACTAAGACAAATGAAAAAAATGGGTTCATTCTCATCACTACTAAAAATGATTCCAGGTATGAATAAATTTGGAGACATAAAAGTAGATGATAAAGAATTTGTAAAAATAGAAGCAATAATTTGTTCAATGACGACTAAGGAAAAAAGAAATACAAGATTATTAAATGCTAGTAGAAGACAAAGAATTGCAAAAGGTAGTGGAACAACAGTACAAGAGATAAATAAATTCATTAGTTCTTTTGAAATGACTCAAAAATTAATGAAAAAAATGCAAAACAATAAGGGCGGAATGAAAAACGCACTTAAAGGTATGGATTTAAATGCATTAAAAAACTTAAAATAGAGAATATCTTCGAAGAAATACAAGAAAGCCCCTTTAATAAGGGGGGCTGGCGCTCTGAAAGAGCGACTGGGGGTTCTTAAAGAAGAATAAAAGAAACCTCCGTCAGCCTACGGCTGCCACCTCCCTTGTTAAAGGAGGTTTCAGCTAGGCTTTGAAGATGCTTTAGATAAATCAGTTATTAATTTTTTAAATTTTATATACATATTAAAAATAAAAGGGGGAAAAGACAATGGTAAAAATAAGATTACAAAGAGTAGGAAAGAAGAAAGCACCATTTTATCACATAGTAGTTGCTGATTCTAAATCACCAAGAGATGGAAAAATAATTGAACAAATTGGAACATACAATCCAATGGTTGAACCATCTGAATTAGTTTTAGACAAAGAAAAAGTTGAAGAATGGATAAAAAATGGAGCTAAACCAACAGACACAGTAAAACGTTTAATTGAAAATAATAAGTAGAAATGAGGTTATGCACATGAAAGAAACATTAACAACAATTATAAACAGTTTAGTTGAATTTCCAGATCAAGTATCTATAAACGAAGCTAGTGGAGAAAAATCAGTAGTATTCGAAGTAAAAGTAGCAGGTACTGATATGGGAAAAGTTATTGGTAGAGAAGGAAAAATAGCTGCAGCAATTAGAACAGTTATGAAAGCCTTAGCTGCAAAAGAACAAAAAAAAGTTACAGTGGAATTTATAGATTAGGTATAAGTTATGGAAGAATATTTAGAAATTGGTCAAATTGTAAATACTAATGGTTTAAAAGGAAATTTAAAAGTAAAACCATTAACAGATGATATTACAAGATTCGAAGATTTGGAAACTATTTATGTACAAAGAGGAAAAGAATTAGTAGAGTTTAGAATTCAAGATGTAAAATATATTAAGAATATGGTAATTTTAAAACTTGAAGGAATAGACAATATTGATGAAGCGGAAAAATATAAAAATCTTTATATTAAAATAAATAGAGAGGATGCAGTAGAATTACCAGAAGATTCATATTTTATTGTAGATATTTTAAATTGTGAAGTATATACAGTAGATAATGAATTATTAGGCAAAGTAGTTGACGTGTTTTCTACGGGAAGTAATGATGTTTATACTGTAAAAAATAATGAAGGTAAAGAGATTTTACTTCCAGCAATAGAAGATGTAATAAAAGATGTAGATATTCAAAATAAAAGAATAACTGTAGAACTAATGGATGGGTTAATATGAAAATAGATGTTTTAACACTTTTTCCAAATATGTTTGAACCTATAAAACAGAGTATTATAGGAAGAGCAATTGAGAGTAATATTATAGATATTAATTTAATAGATATAAGAGACTTTTCAAAAGATAAACATAAAAAGGTTGATGATACTCCATATGGTGGAGGCGCTGGGATGGTAATTAGACCAGATGTTGTATATGATGCATATAAAAGTATAAATAGTACAGATGCAAAATTGATATACTTATCTCCACAAGGAAAAACATTAAATCAAGAAAAAGTAAAAGAGTTAAGTAAAGAAAAACATTTAATATTGCTTTGTGGTCATTATGAAGGTATAGACCAGAGAGTAATAGATGAAATAGAACCAGAAGAAATATCAGTAGGAGATTATGTCTTAACTGGCGGAGAGCTCCCAGCAATGATATTAATAGATGCAGTTTCAAGATATGTAGATGGTGTATTAAATAATGAATCAATAAAAGAAGAGTCATTTACAGAAAATTTATTGGAATATCCACAATATACAAGACCAGAGATGTTTTTAGATAAAAAAGTACCAGAAGTATTAACTTCACGGTAATCATAAAAAAATAGCAGAATGGCGTAAGATGCAGTCTATAGAAATAACTAAAAAGAAAAGGCCAGATTTATTACAAAAATGAAAATCCAAAAAGAAGGAGGAAAAGAAATGGATATCATAAAATCAATAGAGCATGAACAAATGAAAAATAAAATACCAGATTTAAAAGTTGGTAATACAGTAAAAGTTCATGTAAGAGTTAAAGAAGGAAACAGAGAAAGAATTCAAGTTTTCGAAGGAATAATTATAAAAGTACAAGGTGGAGGAGTTAATAAAACATTCACAGTAAGAAGAATATCTTATGGTGTAGGTGTTGAAAAAACATTCTTAGTACATTCTCCAGCTGTTGAAAAAGTAGAAGTAACAAGAGTAGGTAAAGCAAGAAGAGCAAAATTATTCTATTTAAGAGAAAGATTAGGAAAAGCTGCTAAGACAAAAGAACAAATAGGTGCAAGAATTGAAACAAACGAAATAACAATTAAAGAAGACTTAGTAGAAGAAGCTGCAGAAGCTCCAGAAGAAGCACCTGCTGTTGAAACAGAAAATCCAGTTGTAGAAGAAACTGTAGATACAGTAACAGAAGAAGCTACAACAGAAGTTAAAGAATAATATAAAAATATTTGACATATAATCAAATATGTGCTAAAATAAATTTAGCAATTGCGAATAGGTCAAGTAACAATTGAGTATAAAAAAGACTGGGAAGTCGTCTGAAAACTTTTCCCAGTCTTTTTTTGTGCTATTTACTTAGATGCTTTACTATGTAGTAAAACAATATAAGTTTTAGCAAGTCTAATAGGTCTTTCACTCTTGAGCCTCCTTCCTGCCACTAAGCAAGTAGGCATAAATAGTATACATTAAACAAAGAGAATTGTCAATATGAAAAAATAAAGGTATTCGATTATAATTTAAATATTTTGAAATTATAGGTAGGATATGCTATAATAATTTTATATTGAGGAGTGATAAGATGAACTTGAATAAATTTATTGATAAATTGCGTTATTCTTATATTTATACAAGATATTGTGAACTTTACAAATCGCATATTAATCTTTGGACTAGTACAATTGGAATATATTTTATAGAACTTGCTGGATTTTTAGTTATATTAATGGCTTTTTTCATATATGCTATTAATTATAAAACTTCTTTTATAGATCCGATAGAAACGTTAAAAAGTTTATATATAACTATACTTTTTACTGCAATTCTAGTATCTTTTATATTTACGATAGCTTGTGTATTGTTTTCAAAAAGAAAAGAGACTTTAATCTCTAATTTGAAAATTATTATCATATTAACAGCAATAGCTATTTTTATACTTTTGATTGGAAAAATTGCGCTGGATAGTACTTATAATGAAAATGAATTTTCTAGGATTTATTCTAAAATTGATTTTTCACAAGAGGAAACCGCAAAACAATATATAGATATTAGCTTAAGTAGCATAAAAATAAGCAATCATAAAGAGTTATTTATAGAGCAAAATATGAAAGCATATAACTACTTTAAACTAAAAACCTCCTTAGGTCTTATCATATATACTCTGCTTATTGGAGCTAATATTTATTTAATTTCACATATTTCTAGAGTACAGGAAATGATTGACATATCAAATAGAGATGCTGAGATTCTCTTTGATGAAGAAGAAAACGTAAAATTTTAAAACGAAAGTTCAAAGGGAAAAGATAAAAAGTTAATATAAGATTGACAAATCTGCAATATTTCAAAAATTTCATTGAAAAAAATTGGGTGATATGATAATATGATGTAGCAGATAAAAAAGTTTCTAATGTATTGATTTTTTAATAATTATAGGGCAAGTGATAATGTCATAGATGAAAGGAATAGAATGAAGTGGAAGATAGGAGAGTTAATTTTATTAATAAAATTTTTTTAACATTTACAATTATTTATACTATATTTGATTTGGGCAGAGATCTATATTATGGGGAAGATATAATATTGAGTATGGGGCTTAGTTTATACTGTATAGGTTTTATAGTTTTTGCCGTAAATCAGCTTTTGAATAAAGAAGAAAAGTTTGGATTGAAAACTTTTTTAATACTAACTGTAATAACAATTATAGCTAGTGTTATTCACTACATAAGCATTATAGCGGAAAATATTTCACATGGATATTCTTATCCTACATTGTCAGAAGCAAGCTTAATGATAATTAATGTTATACAAAAAGTTTTATTAACAATTATTCTATGGTTTAATATGAAAGATGACAAGAAACCAGTAATAGGATATGTATTATTAATAGTAACATTTCTATTGAACATTGCAATGCTGTATCAACAAATTTCATTAGGATATTGTTTATTAACATTTGTTTATACTTACATTGCTTTATATATACTTTACTTCAATAAAGGAGTTTCAAGAAATAGTTTTAGAAATATAATAATAACATTTATAACTGTATTATTAATTATGATATCACTAATATTGTCCACAACGTATTTACCTAAATCTAATTATAATAAAGCTGTTAAACAAATAACAGAAATAAACAACATAAGTTCTGATGTATATACTACAACTGAAAAAATTAAATATAATAGAAGAAAAGAGATTAACTATAATGTAAGTGTTAATGCAATATATGGTATTGATACCGATACAATAAAGGGATATAATTATGAAGACTTATTTGTCACTATATCTGTATCGGAGCTTGGAAATCAAGAAATTTATACATTAAACAATGAGTTTGAAGTATTTATTGTAGATGGTAGACAATTTTATGTTGTACCGCAAGAATATATAGGAAATAACAGTGTGCAAGTTTGTACAAACATAGAAAATAACATATACTTGAATATACAAATTTTCTTTGAAGAAGATGTAAAGTTAACGGAAAATGATTTGCAGAATTTAAGACCATTTTTTGATATTTATATGAAATAATAAAGAAACTACAACAGAAGTTAAAGAATAAGAAAGGCATTTCGCTAAGTTGGCCCTCGAAGCTTGTGCGAAATACATGCCACTCGCTTCGCTCGGGCTGACTAAGGTAGCTTAACCTTGTTGTACACGAAAAAATCGTTGATATTTCAAGGAGAAAATCGATTTTTCCTATACAATAAGAAAAGCGACTTCGTCGTAAAATAAAAAAATTAGCACTTACAAAAAGTAAAGTGCTAATTTTTTTAATAAACACCATTGGAAATACCATTAACAATAATCATATGACCATCAACATTAACTATTCCGGGACCATTATATCCACTTGAATTAGAAGCATCTTCTAAAGGCCTGTTGGGTAATTCTGTATTATCAATATTGATATCTTGTATAACATCACTAGAATCACTTTCTATTAGTGTATATCCAGTTAAATCAGGTTTTGCTACATCTTCATCAGTTACAACACCATATGTAGCCACATATTCTTCAACATATTCATAAGGTTCTCTAGAAGAATCATAACCAGAGTTTGTTATTTTTAAACATGTTCCTTTTTTTGCATCAAGCCAAATTGTGACTGTTAGATTTGAATCTTTTATATAAAATTTTCCCACAGCACATCTTGTGCCATTATACTTTTCATAACCGCATGAATGTATAAGGGGTATCTTTTATGTCAGAAAAATTATCTTCTGTAGAGACTGTATCCATAACAGTATATTGCTTCCAAGTAGGACTATAACGTATATACTCATTAGTTTCTGTATTAGACCATGAATATATATCATCAGTGTAAATTACTAACATAGAATTATCTTTTTTATACATTGTTGGTGTTCCTTCAAGTTTTACATTAGATACATCTTCAAATTTATCCATTAAAGCAATAAACTCATCTTTAGATAATTCTTTATTTCTTAAAAAAAATATTCCAAACAAAATCAACAATATTAAAATTATTGTTGTTATACTAATTATAATTATTTTTTTCATATCAATACCTCTCTAAATTATTAAAATTTAAAATCATTATATATATTATATATCATATATATATAATTTGCAATGTATATGCTTTTAATATTTTAAACCTTTAATTCCTTAAAAAAGTTAAATTTGATTCTTTGGTTAAGTTAGGCGATAAGATTTGAACTGACGATTATTAGTAGAACATATATAAGATTTCAAAGATTATAACCAATAGTACAGCTAGCAAAAAAGTGAATTGAGAGTGCATCAAAGATGCAATTGAAATTAACAAATTTATCATATAAAAATTAAAATTCGACGGAGTTCATCAGGCTGTAACAAAACAAAAGATATATTACAAAAATGTTACAAAAATGTTACAAAATTATAACAAAAAGTATTGACTTTTTCTTAAAAACATAATATTATTATATCGGTAATTTTAAAAAAATGGAGGAAGTATTTTGGCTATCGGGGATATAATTGTAGGTATAGATATTGGAACTTCCAAAGTGAGCAGTGTTATTGCAGAAATAAACAATTTCAACCAATTAGAAATAATTGCTACTGCAGAATGTAAATGCTTTGGAATGAAGAAATCTAAGATTACAGATGAAGATGAAATTGCCTCTGCAATAGGAAAAACAATTTCAGAAGTAGAAAATCAATCAAATATAAAAATTAATTCAGCTTATGTAACAATACCAGGTAAATATGTACAAATAGTACAAAATAGCATCGTGAAAGAAGCAAGAGACAGATTTGCTGGAATAACTTCAAAAGATTTAAATTCAGCAATGCTTCAAATTAGGGATATAGATGTTCCAGAAGATAAAGTAATTGTTGACATTATTGTAAATAAATTTGCTTTAGATAATGGACGAGTAGTAGATGATCCTGTAGGAGCATTAAGTTCAACAGTAACAGTTACAGGCCAGATTATATTAGCTGATAAAGATTATGTAAGACAAATAACAAACATTTTCAAGAAAGCGAATATAGAGATAGATGGAATTATACCAAATGTGTTAGCTCAGAGATCTTTAATACTAGATATAAACGAACTTAGTGATAATGTAATGATTTTAGATATAGGAGCAGGTAATACTGATATTGGTATTTTCAATGGTTCTAATTTTATATATACAAATACAATTCCACTAGGTGGAGATAGTATTACAAGCGATATAGCACAAGTATTTTATATATCAGAGGAAGAAGCAGAAAGACTAAAAAAACAATATGCTTTAGCTTTAAAATCATTTATTGATAACGATACAGATATTCTTCTAAATACATATCAAGGTGATGAAAGAAATAAAACAATTAAAAGTTCAGAACTTATTGAAGTTATAGAAGCAAGAATTGAAGAAATATTTAGTTTGATTAATAAACAAATTACAGCTTTAGGTATAAAACAAAATATTAATAATGTAATTTTAACAGGACAAGGTATTACTTGCATAAGTAAAAGTGATGTGGCAGGAAAAATTGTATTAAATATACCTGTAAAAATAGCAACAGGAAGAATGATAAGTACAATAAAACCAGCATATAGATCAAGTTTTGCTTTAGTTAAATATGTATCTAATAGACCATATGCAAAAAATGTATCAAGTAAAATAGATGTTAAATCAGATGAAAGCTTTTTAAAAGCAATTTTAGAAAGAATAAAAGAATTTTTTTATACATAGTTTTTAATTTTAAATATAAATATATAAAGAGGAGGAAGTTACATGATGACAGAATCAGAATACGAAGAAAATAACTATATGATGGATGGAACAGCATTAATAAAAGTAATAGGAGTTGGGGGAGCAGGAAATAATGCCATAAACAGAATGATAGAGTCTGGAATAAAAGGTGTTGAATTTATAGCAATTAACACAGATAGGCAAGCTCTTCAAATATCAAAAGCAAGCACAAGAATACAAATAGGAGAAAAATTAACAAGAGGTCTAGGAGCAGGAGCAAATCCAGATATCGGTGGACAAGCAGCAGAAGAAAGTAAATCTGAAATAGCAGAAGTTCTACGTGGTGCAGATATGGTATTTGTTACAGCTGGAATGGGCGGAGGAACAGGAACAGGTGCAGCCCCAATAGTTGCAGCTACTGCAAAAGAACTTGGTATACTTACAATAGGTGTTGTTACAAAACCATTCACTTTTGAAGGTAAGAAAAGACTTACACAAGCTGAAAGAGGAATTGCAAATTTAAAAGATAAAGTAGATACATTAGTAGTAATACCAAATGATAAATTATTACAAGTTATTGATAGAAAAACATCAATTGTAGAAGCATTTAAAATGGCTGATGATGTTTTAAGACAAGGTGTTCAAGGTATATCAGATTTAATATCAGTACCTGGATTAATAAACCTAGATTTTGCAGATATTAAAACAGTAATGCTAAATACTGGTATGGCACATATGGGTATAGGTAGAGCAAGTGGAGAAAATAGAGCAGAAGATGCTGCAAAACAAGCAATTCAAAGTCCAATGTTAGAAACTTCAATAGAAGGTGCAAGAGGTGTAATTATAAATATTACTGGTGGTCCAGATTTAGGATTACAAGAAGCGAATACAGCAGCAGAATTAGTTCAACGCAGTGTAGATCCAGAAGCAAATATTATATTTGGTGTTGTAACTGATGAAAGTTTAGGAGATGAAATTAGCATTACAGTTATTGCTACTGGATTTGAAAAAGAAGAAAATATATCTACAATTGGAGTAGAAAGTTTAGTAAATAATACTTGGAATAAAAAGATAAATTCTATACCAACTCATTCTGATAATAGAGGAGAAGCACAAGGAGATTTAGATATACCTTCTTTCTTAAGAAAAAAAGGGAATAAAATATAAGTAAAAGTAAATAATTAAATAATAAAAAAGGAAATAGTCTACATGTGTAGATTATTTCTTTTTTTCGCCCTCATGAAATGACAGACTTTGCAAGTACAAAGTAGTACAATTTGTTTGAGGTAAAAAAATGACCCTATATGTGGATATAATTTTTCTAGAAAATATATTTATGAATTGCATAATATTACTAGCTACAGGGATTATTTTGAAAGATCAAACAAGGATTATACGCAATCTTATTGCTAGTGTTATAGGAAGTATTTATGCAATAATTATATATGTTTCAAATATCGAAATATATTCAAATGTATTTCTAAAACTAATTTTGTCATTTGTAATAGTATACATAGCATTTAAGCCATTGAATATAAAAAGTCTTTTTAAACATATTGTGATATTTTATTTAACTTCATTTACTTTTGGTGGAGTAGCTTTTGCTTTACTATATTTTGTTAGACCACAGGATATATTATATGAAAATGGAGTTCTAATTGGTACGTATCCAATAAAAATAATATTAATCGGAGGAATATTAGGATTTATTATAATTACAATATCTTTTAAAAATATAAAAGGGAAATTTACGAAAAGAGATATGTTTTGTACAATAAAATTGTTTGTAGAAAATAAACAGATACAATTGAGAGCAATAATAGATACAGGAAATTTACTAAAAGATCCGATAACTAATAGTCCAGTAATTGTAGTTGAGAAAAATAAATTAATAAATTTTTTTCCTAAGATAATAATAGA
The DNA here is from genome assembly GCA_045650705.1 of Clostridia bacterium. Classification (GTDB taxonomy): domain Bacteria; phylum Bacillota; class Clostridia; order TANB77; family CAG-508; genus UMGS1781. Next base: position 4,201 of record JAZRRK010000021.1, on the reverse strand, counting down.
TAACACTACTAAGATTATAAATGGTGAACAAATAGATTTAGACAAATATGCATCAAAAATAAGAGTTATTCCATTTAATTCATTAGGTAAAGAGAATGGAATGCTATTAGGCATAAAAATAGAAAAAATGGAGATAGAATACCAAGATGTCTTAAGTAATTTTAATAATACTATTATTGGAATATATAATGGGTTATTGAGTAAAAACGGAAAATATTCTGCATTAATAGGCCTTAGCCTAATAGAAGGGTAATTATATTAGATGTAAAGTTTTTTTAGTTGAAAGGAGAAGGTTATGGAAATTTTAGAAATTTTAAAATCAAAGATAAAGGAATATTTTTGTGGGGACACTATTGATAATGATAGTATTTTTTATATTGCAGGTAGTCAAACTTTGCCTCCACCTTTATCTCCTGAAGAGGAAGAAGAGATGCTAATAAAACTGGAGAATAATAATTTTGAGGCTAGGCAAATATTAGTTGAACATAATTTAAGATTAGTTGTATACATAGCAAAAAAATTTGAAAATACGGGAATAGGGATAGAAGATTTAATATCAATAGGAACAATAGGATTAATGAAAGCAATTAATACATTTAATAACAGCAAAAATATAAAACTTGCTACGTATGCATCACGTTGCATTGAAAATGAAATTCTAATGTATTTAAGGCGCAGTAATAAAACAAAAGGAGAAATATCCATTGATGAACCATTAAATCAAGATGGAGATGGTAACGAGTTATTACTTTCAGATATATTAGGAACAGATGAAGATGTAACATCAAGAGCAATGGAAGATGAAGTTGATAGAGTATTACTAAAAGCTGCTATTTTAAAATTAAATAGTAGAGAAAAAAATATTATGGAATTGAGATTTGGGTTTAAAAATGGGGTTGAAAAAACGCAAAAAGAAGTAGCAGATATGCTACGGTATATCACAAAGTTATATATCTAGATTAGAGAAAAAGATAATGAATAAGATGAAAAAAGACATATTAAGTAAAACAGGATAAGAATACTAGAGTGGGAGTAGGGAGAGTGGGAGTAGGGAGAGTAGGAGTTATTCTTCCTGTTCTTCTTGAAACTCTTCATATTCTTCAATTTCTTCAGATTCTTCAGCTGTATTTGCATTTCCACTTTTATGAGAGCGAGATAGTATAAAGTAAACAATTATTGTAGCTACAATTCCTCCAAGATAAAATCCTGCACCAATACTTAGACCAATACAAGTAACAGCTAAAAGACTTGATGCTGTTGTTAATCCTTTTACAGTAAGGCCATCTCTTAATATAGTACCAGCACCTATAAAACCAATACCAGATAATAATTGAGCGGGAATTCTAGATGCATCTGCATTGCCATTCATGCTTAAATATTGACCACAAAGCATTACTAATACACTACTAATACCAATTAGAGAGTGTGTTTTAAAACCAGCAGGCTTATTTAATGACTCTCTTTCTGCACCTATAATTCCTGCTAAAGTAAAACCAAGCAATAATTTAATAATTGCTTGAACTTCAAATGACATAAAAAAGTCTAACATAAAAATCCTCCATTTTTATTAATATTATATCATAAATTTAAAAAAAAGAACAATAGACTTGCAAAAAATCATATAATGAAGTAAAATATATATATAATTTTGTAAGAGAGAAGTGATAAGTATGAAAGTATATGATAAAGAAATATATAATAAACAAGAGAGTCTGAGAACAATAATTATAATAATAGTAGTATTTCTATTAGGTTTTTTTGCTGGATATATGGCGCATTCATATAATGAATCAAATGAAATAGATAATAATACAAATAGTACTTATGTTGCAGAGTATAGATAAAGTGTAATTAAATTTCATAAAGGCAGTTAAAGACTGCTTTTATTTTTTTGCAAAAAAATTTTACTTTAATACACAATAAAGGACAAATAACAAGTGAATATTAAAAAAGTTCTTTCATAGAATGTTTTTAAGGAGGAATGTGTATGAAGAAATTTTTTACAATAGGCATAGTATTTATGATAATTAGTATTCTTTGCCCTATAACTTTAGCATTTCCGGCGTCAAGTTCTACAATTTATGAAGGAATAGACGTAAGTGAGTGGCAAGGAGAAATTGACTGGGAAGAAGTAAAAAATTCAGGTATTCAAATAGCATACATAAGATCAAGTGAGGGAAACAATTATGTAGATCCAGATGCAATTAGAAATTATAATGGAGCAAAAGAAAATGGAATAAAAGTTGGGTTCTATCATTATTTGACTGCTACAAATGAAGAAGAAGCTATTGAACAGGCAGAATTTTTTGTTTCTACAATAAAAGGATTAGATGTAGATTGCAGATTAGCAATGGATTTCGAAAGTTTTGGAGGATTGAGCATAGCAGAAATTAATAATATATCTGAAATATTTTTAGAAGAAGTTGAAAGATTAAGTGGAAAAGAAGTAATAATATATAGCGATGCATATAATGCAAGAAGAATTTTTTCAGAAGATTTAGCCGAAAGATATCCTATATGGGTTGCAGATTATTATGTTTCTGAACCAGAAGATGGGAATTGGAGTACATGGGATGGATTTCAATATACTGATGAAGGAATAATATCTGGAATTGATGATTATGTAGATAGAGATTATTTTACAAGTGGAGTTTTATTAAGTGATACTACAGCTATTCCAGAAGATACAACACCAGAAAGAAGTACTAAAACGATAACTATAACTGTAAAGAGAGGAGATACTTTAAGCGAAATTGCAAGTGAGTATGATACTTCATATGAATATTTAGCAAAAATAAATAAAATAGCAAATCCCAATCTAATATATACAGGTCAAGAATTGATAGTTCCAGATTTGGCAAATAACAAGATAAATGATACTAGTCATAGACTTTATATAGTAAAAAGAGGAGATACATTAACACAAATATCTCGTGAATTTGGAGTATCTATAGAAAGTATAGTTAGGTTAAATAATATTGCAAATCCTAATTTGATTTATGTTGGAGAGGTTCTGCGTATATCAACAATAAATCCATAGAAAATTATACGAAATTTATTATTTAATAAAAAATAACTTGAATTAGTATAAAAAATTAGCAAAGTAAAATAGAATAGTTAGCTAGATGCTATATTGAAGATATATTTTAAAAGCTCTAGCTAATTAGATAAAAATATGAATAAATATGAATATTTTTTAAAAAAACTTGACATTATAATATATAAGTTGTATAATAGATACGTTAATTACATCGCGGGGTGGAGCAGTTGGCAGCTCGTCGGGCTCATAACCCGAAGGTCGAAGGTTCGAGTCCTTCCCCCGCAACCATATTGAAATAAGCATTTTGTAGAAATACAAAGTGCTTATTTTTTGCGTTTTGACCACTTATTTGACCACAACCAGAAAGAGATATAATGGAAATATTGTTATATAATAGATAAAATATATTTATAAAGTTACTGAAACGACAGCATTCGACAAAATAAACCTCTAGTAAAATGTTGTTTTTTGTGTTAAAATGTAGTGGTTAATAGGAGGTAATATTTTATGGAAGAAATAAATTGGGATTTAATAAAAAGTATTATTGAAATTTTAATAATACTTTTAGGAGGTTCAGGGGCAATAATATTTTTAAAAACAAAAAACACTAAAAAAAACAAACAATCAATAACTGGAAATGGAAATAATCAAGCAGGGAGAGATATTAATAATGTTAGTGGTAAGTAATAATCAAAAAATTAATGGAGATGGAAATTATCAAGCTGGAAGAGATATTAATATAAATATTAATGGAGATAATGCAATTCAATTTTATGAAGATGATTTAAAAGAATTGATATGTAGTTTTAGCGATATAGTAGAAAATTTAGAACCTAATGATTTAAATGATTTTTATTCTCCCGAAATAGAAGTAAAGAATAAAATAAATAATTTATCAGACTCTTATTTTCAATATATGAAAGAAAATTCATTACCATATTTTTATCAGATAAAAACATTTTTGCAAGATGTAAAAAACAAGGATATTCAAGAATTATATGGAAGAATAGCAAATGAATTGAATTATAAAATAGCTATATTTAAAAATGATTTTGAAAGTTTTGATAAAATATTGAATGCTTTGTATGATTATGTTATAAATAAAAAATCTGCAGAATTTTCCGTGATGTTCTTAACGGAGAATTGGTGGGTGGTATGTAA
>JAZRRK010000020.1:0-9197 GCA_045650705.1 Clostridia bacterium | reverse complement strand
GAAACTCTTCTGGTATTTCATTTAAAAATCTAGATATTGGATTACAACTTGTTGAACCAAACATAGTTCTTTGTTTTGCACATGTTAAAAATAAATTTTCTTTTGCTCTTGTAATTCCTACATAACATAGTCTTCTTTCTTCTTCTAACTCTTGAGGTTCTCCCATTGAACGATATCCAGGAAAAATCCCTTCTTCCATTCCAACTAAGAATACTACTGGAAATTCTAGTCCTTTTGCACTATGCAAAGTCATTAATGTTACTGAATCTTCTGTATCTTCCATTCCATCAATATCACTAGATAATGTTATACTTTCCAAGAATTCTGCTAAACTATTTTCGGCATTTTCTTCTTCAAATTCCATTGCAACTGTTAAAAATTCATCTAAGTTCTCTATTCTACTCTCTGCTTGTGCTGTATTTTCTAATTCCAAAGCTTTTGTATATCCTGTTTTTTGTAATATTTCTTTTATAATCTCTGATATTAGCATTTTATCTTTTTGCTCTGATAATTCTTCTATAATTTGTATGAATTCTCTTGAATTTAAGAATACTTTATTTAAGCCATATTGGTCTGCATTCTTTATTATTTCATACATAGATACTCCATTTGCCACAGCAAGTGTTTCTATTTTCTCCAAACTAGTTTGTCCTATTCCTCTCTTTGGCTCATTTATTACTCTTTGTAAACTTAAATTATCTGCCTTATTATGTATTATTCTTAAATATGCAATTGTATCTTTTATTTCTTTTCTTTCATAGAATTTTAACCCACCAATCATCTTATATGGTATATTTTCTCTTCTGAAAATATCTTCTATACTACGTGATTGTGCATTCATTCTATATAAAACTGTAAAATCATTATATTTATAATATTCTTCTCTTCTCAGTTTATTTATTTGTTCTACTATAAAGTTTGCTTCATCATATTCGTTGTCTGTTCGAGCAACTGTTGGTAAATTTCCTCCTTCTTTAGCAGTCCATAGATTTTTTTCGTATTTCTTTTCGTTGTTCTTTATAACTGCATTTGCTGTATCTAATATTGCTTTTGTAGAACGATAATTTTGCTCTAATTTTATTATATTTGTTCCAGGAAAATCTCTCTCAAAGTTCAATATATTTGTAATATCCGCACCTCTAAAGCTATATATTCCTTGATCATTATCTCCAACAGCAGTAATGTTTCCATGTTTTGCACATAATAATGTTACTAATGTGAATTGAGCTTTATTAGTGTCTTGATATTCATCTACTAGAACATATTTAAATTTATCTGAATAATATTCTATTGCATCTGGATTCTCCATTAGTATTTGAATTGTATGATTTATTATATCATCAAAATCTAAAGCATTGTTTTCTTTTAATCTCTTTTGATATAGTTCAAATACTTGTGCTATTTTTTGTTTTCTTATTTCTCCGTTTGTTCTTAAATTGTATTGCATTGGTGTTAGCATTTCATTTTTTGCATTACTTATTTCTGATAAAACACTTCTGTCTGTGTATATTTTATCGTCTAAATTAAACTCTTTTATACACTGTTTTACTAAAGTTTTTTGGTCAGATGTATCAAATATTATAAAATCTGAATTATATCCTATTCTATCTATGTATTTCCTTAGAATTCTTATACATATTGAGTGGAATGTTCCTACCCACATATCATTTGAGCTTTCTCCTATAAGATTATTTATTCTTTCTTTCATTTCATTTGCAGCTTTATTTGTAAATGTAATTGCAAGAATATTCCAAGGTTTTATATTTTTTTCTTCCATTAAATATGCTATTTTATGTGTTAATACTTTTGTTTTTCCACTTCCTGCTCCTGCTATTACTAAGCAAGGTCCTTCTGTATTTAATACAGCTTCCTTTTGTTCTTTATTAAGTCCTTCTAATAAATCCATTTTTTCCTCCTAATTTTTGCCTAATTGTTTAAATATTTATAGTTTATTAATAATTTTGTTGATACAATCATTTATTTCTCTTGCACATTTCTTATATGTTTCATAGCTACATCCCCAAGGATCTTTTATATCCCAATCTATATTTGGATATTCAGCATATTCTTTCATAGTATATATTTTTTTTCCTAAGTCTGGATACATGTTCAATACATTGTTTTTATGAGATGCTGTAGCACATAAAATTATATCCATTTCTTGAATTTTTGAATCCTTTATATTTGTTGCACGATGTTTTGCTAAGTCTACATCATATTCTGTTTTTAATACTGCAATTGCCTCTTCCGTAGATTTATCTCCATTATCTGCAAAAACTCCACATGAATATACTTCTATGTCTTTACTATCTTTCCTTGCTCTATCTTCCAACATTACATGTGCCATTGCACTTCTACATATATTTCCTGTACAAATAAACATCACTTTCATACCGTTCTCCTCACCGTTTTTATTAAATTTTAATATCTCGGACGACCAATGGTCGCCCCTACACTAAATCACGTCTAGTATATATTTTTCCCTATTAACTGGCATTTCTACTATTTTATATGCATTTTTTATTTCTTCAACTGCTTGTTTGCCTTTTTCTTCATCATTTGCGTGTACATATGCTAAAGTTTCTCCTGCTTCTACTTTGTCTGATATTTTCTTTTCTAGCCATATTCCTACGGCATGGTCTATTCCATCTTCCTTTTTTATTCGCCCTGCACCTAAGTTTACTGATGCTACTCCTACTTTTTCTGCATTTAATTTTTCTATATATCCTTTTTTCTCTGAAATTACAGGCATTATATATTTTGCCTTTTCAAACTTTTCTGGATTTTCTATATATTCAATATTTCCATTTTGATTTTTTACTAATTCTAAAAATTTATTATATGCTTTTCCATTTTGAATGTTTTCCATAATTCTATTTTTGTTTTCTTCTATATTATTACCCTCTCCTGCCAATTTTATTATATAGCTTCCTATTCCTAATATTATTTCTTTTATATCTTCTGGTATTTTTCCTTTTAGGCATTCAATGGTTTCTAATATTTCTAAAGTGTTTCCTACTGCTTTTCCTACTGGTTCATCCATATTTGTTAATACGCATACTGTCTCTCGATTTGCCAAATCACCGATATTTTTCATTATTTTAGATATTTCTATTGCGTCTTCTTTTGTCTTCATAAATGCACCGCTTCCAACTGTTACATCTAATATAATTTTTTGAGCTCCTGCCGCTATTTTTTTGCTCATTATACTTGAAGCAATTAAAGGTTTATTATCTACACATGCTATACTATCTCTTAATGCATATAGCTTTTTATCCGCTGGAGCTAAATTAGATGTTTGGCCAATTACACTTATACCTATTTTCTTTACACTTTCTATAAAATTCTCTAATTCCATTTGTGTATTATATCCTGGAATTGACTCTAATTTATCTACTGTTCCACCAGTAAAACCTAAACCTCTTCCAGACATTTTTGCTACTGGTATACCAAGTGATGCAATTATTGGCATTAATACAATGGTTATTTTGTCTCCAACTCCCCCTGTGCTATGTTTGTCTACTACCATTTTTCCTAATTCTGATAAGTCTAGTATTTCACCTGAGTGAGCCATCTGTAAAGTTAGTTCTGTAGTTTCTTCATAAGTCATTCCATTTATGTATATTGCCATTATTAATGCTGCAGCTTGATAATCTGTTACATTCCCTTTTATGTATTCTTGTATAAAATATTTAATTTCTTCTTTGTTTAATTCTTGTTTATCCCTTTTTTTAGATATTATTTCTTGAATATTCATATTATCCACCTCTTTTTATTTTATATTTTTTATAAAAGTTTTTCTATGTAATGGGCATGGTCCATATTCTCTTATTGCTTGCATATGTTTTGCTGTTCCGTATCCTTTATGACCTCCGAATCCATATTCTGGATAAACGTCGTCATATTCTTTCATTATCCTATCCCTAGTAACTTTTGCTATAATTGAAGCTGCTGAAATGCTATATACTTTAGCATCCCCTTTTATTATTGATGTATATGGAATTCTACAAGTGTCTATATTTTCTAATGCATCTACCAATATTCTGTCTGGTTTAACTTTTAAATTAGATATCGCACTAGTTAAAGCCTTTTTCGTAGCATTTAATATGTTTATTTCATCTATCTCTTTTTGGTCTACTATTCCGACTGCCCAATCTATAGCTTCTTCTGTTATTTTTTCATATAGCATTTCTCTCTTTTTTTCTGATATTTTTTTTGAGTCATTAATCCCCTCTATGAATGAATCTGGTTTCATAATTACAATTCCTACAACTACTGGCCCTGCAAGAGGTCCTCGTCCTGCTTCATCTATCCCTGCTACATATTTTAATCCACTTTTATATAATCTATCTTCAAACTCTTTTAACATTATTAATCTTGCTTTTTCTTTTTCATTCATATAATCACCTATTTTTTTAAAGTAAAATATCCATCATCAATAAATGTGATGGATTATTTTATATTATAATTCTGACAATTTGTATTTACCATTTATTCCTAATGAATAAAATATTTCTTCTGAATTGTAATCTACCACATAAAATTCTGTTTTATTTACATTTATATCATTTATTCCATGTTCTTTTAATTCTTCATTATTTAAGATATATAGATCTGAATTTTCTTGTTCTTTTAAGCATTTTTTAAAGTTCTCTGTAATTTTATATTCTGTAGTATTATTTTCTAAATCAATTTTTGTTCCAATTAGTTTATTATTTTCTTCATCTACAGTATGTTTATTTTTTATGCCTGTAATAACACTTTGTATTGCTAACATTTCTGCTTTTATGTCTTCATTTTCTTGTTTAACATAGTATTCTTTTGCATATTTGAATCCTGTAACTACAGCAACAACAATTACTACAATCATTATAATTAGTGTTATTACGGTTATTCCATTTTCTTTCTTCATTCTTATACATCCCTCTCTTAAATTTCCTTTATATTATATATGTATTAACTCTTTTTTTCAATATGAAATACCAAAAAATTCTTATTATTTAATTCTTTAAACTTATTTTGAAATATGCTATAATATATTTTATACTAATGCATATTATTTAATTGTTTTTTAAGTTTAATATTATATTTTTGGTATAATAATATAAATGTGGAGGTCATTATATGGATAATAACGATTTTGTTAGAAAATTTAATTATGATAATAATAAAAGTTCCAGAAACTCAATTTTTCCCACTATTTTAATTTCATTTATTTCTGCAATAATTGGAGCTGTTTGTGCAGTATTAATATATACTAGTATTAATACTACACCTGATAAAACTGATATTGCTACTGAAACTACTCAAGTTTCTTCTAATTTAAATAATTTAAATTTAACTCAAGTTTCTTTAACAAATTATTCTGATACTGCAATTTATGCTGCAAACAAGGTGTTACCCTCTATTGTAAGTATTGCTGTTGAGTATGAAGTAAATTATTTTGGTAGAACACAAACTGCTAGTAGCTCAGGTTCTGGTGTTATAATTTCTAGTGATGGATACATTTTAACTAATAATCACGTAATTAGTTCTGCGGATTCATCTTCTTTTTATCAAGTTTCAGATGCTACTTCAGTAACTGTTACATTATACAATGATGAAACTGAATATACAGCAACAATTGTTGGAACGGATTCACAAACAGATTTAGCCGTTTTAAAAATTGATAAGTCTGATTTAGTTGCAGCAGAATTTGGTGATTCAAGTGCTGTACAGGTAGGTGAATTTGTTTTAGCTGTAGGAGATCCTTACGGATTGCAAAGTTCTGTTACTGCTGGTATAGTAAGTGCTTTAAATAGAGAAATGACTGTTGACAGTACAGTTTATAATGTTATTCAAGCTGATTGCGCTATCAATTCTGGTAACAGTGGTGGAGCTCTTGTAAATAGTAAAGGTCAAGTAATAGGAATTACAACTTTAAAATTAGCAGGAACTGGTATTGAAGGGGTTAGCTTTGCTATTCCTATTAACGATACTATTGATATTTATAATGAATTAATTGAGAATGGTAAGGTTGCTAGACCTTTCGTAGGTATTTCTGGTATAGATTTAGATGAAGCCACTGCAATTAGAAATAGCTTAACAAAAGGTATCTATGTTAATAGCGTTGTGTCTGACAGTGCTGCCGAAAAAGCAGGTATACAACCAGGAGATATTATTGTAAAATTTGATGGTAAAAATGTTGAGACAATGGATGAATTAAATGCTATTAAGGATACAAAAAATATTGGAGATAAAGTAGATATAACTTTTTATAGAAAAAATAATGAAAAAACTGTAACTATAACTTTAGGAGAATCTTAATAATTAAAGAAAAAACTTCATCGTTCTTGATGAAGTTTTTTTATTTTATCTCACTTTTTATTTTTTTCAAATCCTTCCAAAAATATATTTTTTTAGTTTCATCTCTTAAAAGTGCTGCAGGATGGAAAGTTGGGAGTATTTTAATTCCATCTTTATCAAACCATTTTCCTCTACTTGCTGTTATTCCATACTCTTCACCTAATATGTTTTTTAGTGCCACACTCCCTAATAATACTATGATTTCTGGATTTACTAATTTTATCTGTGACTCAATATATTCATTACATTCATCTGCTTCAGATTTTTCTGGATTTCTATTTTGTGGAGGTCTACATTTTACTATATTTGCAATATACACATCTTCTCTTTTTATTCCAGTACCTTCAAATGCTTTGTTCATTAATTGACCGGCTTTTCCAACAAATGGTATACCTTGTATGTCTTCATCTGCTCCTGGGCCTTCTCCAATAAACATTATCCTTGCATTTTTATTGCCTATTCCTATTACAACATTTTTTCTGCCATTACATAGTTTGCATTTTTTACAGTTATTACAAGCTTCTTCTAACTCTTTCCAATCTTGGTACATATTTCCTCCAAATTTATTTCTTCTATTTTTCCGTTATTTTCTATAATATAATTTGATTTTTCAATATAATATCTATCTTGTTTTTGAATATCTAATCGCGCTTTTGCTTCTTCTTTAGTAATATTATCTCTCTTACAAATTCTATTTATTTTTATATTCTCTTTCGCAATAACTGAAATAGTGATATCACATAGTTTGTCTAATTTACATTCAAATAATAATGGAGCATCAATTATTATATTTTGTTTTTTTGATATTTTTGTTTTTTCTTCTATTTTTTCGCCTATATATTTAAATGTTAATTTATTTAATTCTTCTCTTTTTAAATTATTATTATATATTATTTTTGCTAATTTTTTTCTATTTAATTTATTATTTTCTTTTAAAATCTCTTGTCCAAAAAGTTCGATTATTTTTATTAAATATTCTGTTTCTATTTCTGTCATTTCTTTAACAATCTTATCTGCATCTATAATTTCTGCATCCATTTTTTCGGCCAGTATTTTTGTAATTTCTGTTTTTCCAGTACCAGAATTGCCAGTAATTCCAATTATCATATTAACCTCCATTTAATAATTCTGCTACATATTTGGGCACAAATTGCTCAATGTTTACATTGTTTTTCCATAATTCCATTACCAAACTAGATGAAAGATACCCTAAATCTCCTGCTCTAAAATAACATGTATCTAATCCGGCAATTTTTTCGTTTGTTTCTGCAATATTTTCTTCATATTGATAATCTGTTCCGTTTCTTAATCCCCTTATTAATATATTTGCTCCATATTTTTTTGCTTCATCTGCTGTAAGACCTGAGTATAGAATTACTTCTACATTGTTTAAGTCTAATTCAGCAATTGACTTTTCTATTGCTTCTCGCATTTTTTCTTTATCAATTCTTGTTTCTTTTTCTGCATTATATGCCAAACCTACAATTACTTTACTAAAACATTCTGCTGCTTTTGTTACTATTCTTAAATGTCCATTTGTAAATGGGTCAAATGAACCCGCATAAAATCCAATTGTTTCCATTTATTATCCATCCTTTCTTTAATGCATAAATTAATTTTATAATTTATTGATTTTTTATTTCCTCCAATATCATTTCCTTAGATTTATTCTGTAAATATTCGTATTTATTAATACTTGGATTAAAACCGCAAATTGTATTATACTCACAATATTTACAAGTCGCCGTTTTACTCTTTTTATCATACATTGGTTTTATATCTATTTTACCACTTAAAATTTCATTTGCAATCTGCTTTATTATTTTTCTTATTTTCTTTTGCAAAACAACAAACTCCTCTTTTGTAATTGTACTTGAACGGCTCTTACTTATATTTCCATCTTTATCAAGATATACAGGTACTATATCTGAGCTACCTTTTTCTATCTTCTTGTCCATCATCTTTATTACTTTAATGTCTGCTAAAATTAATCCTTTCATTTTAAAGCTTTTTCTTATCTTTTCTTCAATTTCTTCATCTGTTAAATTTCTATTTTCAGATATTATAGGCTCTATCAAATTAAAATATAATACTCCTGCTGGTTCTTTATTTTCTTTTTCTGATATTGCATCTATATAAGTTAAAAGTTGAATCTGTGTTCCTGCCATTACTTGATTTAAATCTATATTTTTTTCTGAAGATTTATAGTCTATTATTCTTATAAATTGTCCTTCATCGTTTTCTGCAATATCAATTCTATCTACTTTTCCTACAATCTCAATATTGTCTATTTTTTTATGAAATTCCTCTTCATTTCCACAAGGTCTAAAATCACTTAACTTCATTTGATATACTATGTATTTTATTGACTCTAGAATAGTTTTTTTAAGTCTATTGGTTAGTACTGTAAACTTTGCAGAACTAGAAAAAATATAGTTTTTTTCTAATTTTAATTTTTCATCTATTATTTCATTTATTATTTGTTCTATTTCTTGTTCTGCTATACTTTGTATGTCTTGTACTTTTTCAAAAAAAGTGTCTACAACATCATGCATGAATGTACCTGTATCTATTGGTTTTATTATATATTCTTCATTTTCTTTTATTTTTAACCCATATTTTAAATGAAATGAAAATGGACATTTTTGATATTGTTCTAATCTTGAAATACTAGTTTTTAAAGTATTACCATACAATCTTTTTATAATCTCTTCATTTATTTTTTCTGCAATATTTGTATATTCTAATCCTTTTAAACTATTTTCTAATTTATTTTTCCAATATTCATTTTTGTTATACCAATTATATACATCTATCCAAATATCATCTATTTTTTGATTATTTTTTAATTT
>JAZRRK010000019.1:0-23629 GCA_045650705.1 Clostridia bacterium | reverse complement strand
TATATCCATTTTATTTTTGTCTATTAAATAGCATAATAAATCTAATGGTCCTTCAAAATTTTCTAATCTAATATTATATTTATTTGTTTCTAGTGTTAATACATTGTTCATTATATTTCGTTCCTTTTTTCTTATTCTTCTTTAATCAATTCTATAACTTCACTTAAATATCCTTTTTTCTTTAAATAAAGTATAATATCTTCTTTTTCCATAGTCTGTTGCTTTTTTATAAATATGTTTCTTGCAGAATTTAATTCATATTCCAATAAGTCTTCTCTATTTGTACATATATAATCATTTATTTTATTTTTGTCTAATCCTTTTGACATTAGTTTATACTCGATTTCCTTTATAGACATATTCTTTAATCGCTTAAATTCATTTATAATTTTTGCTATATATTCGCTATCATTTATATAATTATTTTCTTTTAAATAATCAATAACATCATCTAGCATTTCTCCTGCATTTTGTAAAAACTTTTGTCTTATTTCTGCTTCACTTCTTTTTTTATATAATACATATTTTAGCACTTTAGTTTTTAAACTATCAAATTCTTCAAGTTCGTACATAATTATTCCTCATCTGCGTCTTCTTCTATTTCATTGTCTGCTAAACTGTTTTCGAAAGCTTTTTTAAAGTTTTCTCTAATTTTTTCTTCTAATTCTTTTGCAACAGATTTATTTTCTTTAATATATTGTTTTGCGTTTTCTCTTCCTTGTCCTATTTTTTCTCCATTGTAGCTAAACCATGCTCCTGCTTTTTCTACTAAATTTAAATTAACAGCTAAATCTAATATGTTTCCTTCTTTTGAAATTCCTTTTCCATATACTATATCAAATTCAGCTTCTCTAAATGGTGGAGCTACTTTATTTTTAATTATTTTTACTCTTGCTCTTGCACCTGTAACTTCTCCATCTGTTTTAATGTTTTCTACTTTCCTTATATCTAATCTAACTGAAGCATAGAATTTTAATGCTCTTCCTCCTGGTGTTGTTTCTGGATTTCCAAACATTATTCCTACTTTTTCTCTTAACTGGTTAATAAATATAATTACTGTTTTTGATTTATTAATAACTCCTGCTAATTTTCTTAAAGCTTGAGACATTAATCTTGCTTGTAACCCTATATGGCTATCTCCCATGTCTCCATCTATTTCTGCCTTTGGAACTAATGCTGCAACAGAGTCTACTACTATTACATCTATTGCTCCACTTCTTGTAAGAGCTTCTGCTATTTCTAAAGCTTGTTCTCCTGTATCTGGTTGTGATACTATTAAATTATCTATATCTACACCTAAGTGTTTTGCATATACTGGATCTAATGCGTGTTCAGCATCTATGAAAGCGGCTTCCCCTCCCATTTTTTGAGCTTCAGCTATTGCGTGTAGTGCTAAAGTTGTTTTTCCTGATGATTCTGGTCCAAATATTTCTATAATTCTTCCTCTAGGAATACCTCCTATTCCTAATGCTATATCTAAGCTCAATGCTCCTGTTGGAATTGCCTCTACATTCATTGCTTGATATTCTCCTAATTTCATTATTGAACCTTTACCAAATTGTTTTTCTATTTGTCCTAATGCTGCTTCTAGTGCTTTTCTTTTTTCTAAATTATCTGTACTCATAAAATCCTCCTACTTTTTTCAAACTTTTGTTTGTGTATATTATATACTACTTTTTTTAAAAGTCAATAGTTTTTTTAATTTTTTTCCCAATTACTAATCGTATATA
Source organism: Clostridia bacterium (assembly GCA_045650705.1). Taxonomy (GTDB): domain Bacteria; phylum Bacillota; class Clostridia; order TANB77; family CAG-508; genus UMGS1781. The sequence continues at coordinate 21,899 of JAZRRK010000019.1, read as the reverse complement.
TTAATATCACATTTTTCGTCTTAATTCAAGATAAATTGGGTAAGAAAATTTAATTTTAATAGACATAAAAATTAACCACAAATACTATACATATTTTGTATAGTATTTGTGGTTAACCTCGTACATCTTTTTCTTATATAGCTACAGCATAAAGAAGTTGTTCCTCCGGCAACGTATTAAAATAATCCCTACAGGACATTGTATAAATAGCAGCCGAATCCAGATAGCCAATCATCCAAAAATCAAAATTAGAATCTTCCGAGCTCAAGTCTATCAAGATACCATGTGATTGCAAAATAGTATCATTATAACGTTTAACCGAATCAGTTTCGTATAAGAAGGGCATTCCCATTTCCCAGTCGCCCGGCTCCCACGAGTCACCGCCTATTGAGTAGATACCGCTAATCTTGTCTTCACCATTAAAAAGATAGAAGTAATCCCCCAAATCAGAATACGATTCTCTTGTTAGGACAATGGGTTCTTCACATGTTTCCAAATCACTCCACTCTGTAGTACTATCAATTAAATATTGTGTTCCAAATACATGTAAAACATGTGTAGGAGTTTCTGCTACTTTAATTGCTCCATCTCCTGGATTTACAAAATCTTCGACACTTACATAGTTTTCTCCATTTATTGTTACATTCATTCCGTAAGTTTGTTCTTCTTCATATTTTAATTCTGTATTTGTTTTTGCTCCTTGTGCTGTTCCTATTAAGTTACTGTTTATTACTACTGATACTGTTACTCCCACTAGTATTAGCATTACTATTATCGTGATTATTAACGCTATTAACGTTATTCCTTTGTTATTTTTCATTTTCTTTCCTCCTATTTTGTATATTAGTAATTTCTTCGACGTGCGGACGAGCGATGCTCGCCCCTACATTTTTATTTTATCTAATACGATATTTTTTGTCAATATTTTTTTTAAAATTCTAATTTTTCATCTATCCATTTTTCTAATTCATCTATTTTTACTCTTACTTGTTCCATTGTGTCTCTATCTCTTATTGTTACTGAGTTGTCATTTTCTGTTTCGAAATCTACTGTAATACAATATGGTGTTCCTATTTCATCTTCTCTTCTATATCTTTTTCCTATACTTCCAGATTCGTCATATTCGCACATATATTTTTTAGATAATTTTGCAAATATTTCTTCTGCTTTTGGACTTAGTTTTTTAGATAATGGTAGTACTGCTACTTTATATGGTGCTAATGCTGGATGTAAGTGTAATACTGTTCTTACATCTCCTTCTGCAATTTCTTCTTCATCATAAGCATCACATAAAACTGTTAAAAATACTCTATCAACTCCAACAGCTGGCTCTACACAGTATGGTACATATTTTTCGTTTGTTTCTGGATCTAAATATGTTAAATCTGCTTTTGATGCTTCCATGTGTCTTGATAAATCATAATTTGTCCTATCAGCTATGCCCCAAAGTTCTCCCCAGCCAAATGGGAATAAGTATTCTATATCTGTTGTTCCTTTACTATAAAATGAAAGTTCTTCTTTTGAATGCTCTCTCATTCTTAAATTTTCCTCTTTTATGCCTATACTCATTAACCAGTTTTTGCAAAATTTCTTCCAATATTCATACCATTCTAAATCTGTTCCTGGTTTGCAGAAAAATTCTAATTCCATTTGTTCAAATTCTCTCATTCTAAATATGAAATTACCTGGTGTTATTTCATTTCTAAATGAACGTCCCATTTGACCAATCCCCATTGGTAATTTTCTTCTTGTTGTTCTTTGTACATTTTTGAAATTTACAAACATACCTTGTGCAGTTTCAGGTCTTAAATAAACTTCTGATTTTGCATCTTCTGTAACTCCCATAAATGTTTTGAACATTAAATTGAATTTACGTATATCTGTAAAATCTACTTTACCACAATTTGGGCATTCTATATGATTATCATTTATATATGAAACTAATTGTTCATTACTCCATCCATCTAATCCAGAAATATCTTTTTCGTTTTTAAATCCCCATTCTTCAATTAATTTATCTGCTCTATGTCTTGTTTTACAAGATTTACAGTCTATAAGTGGGTCACTAAATCCACCTACATGACCTGTTGTTACCCATACTTCTGGGTTCATTATAATTGCTGCATCTATTCCAACATTATATTTTGATTCTCTTATAAATTTTCTCCACCATAAATCTTTTATATTCTTTTTAAGTTCTGCACCTATTGGACCGTAATCCCATGAGTTTGCCAACCCACCATAAATTTCTGAACCTGGATATATATATCCTCTATTTTTGCATAATGCTACTATTTTTTCCATTGATTTTTCTTTCATAAAATTCACATTCCTTTCATAATGCATATTATTCTATAATATTTTTTTATTTTTATCAATAGTTTTGTATTACTTTTTTTTGAATATTGTAAATGTTCAACTCTCTAGCTTTATGTTTACCATGTTTTATTTTTGATTTTTTCTGTGGATACTGTGGATAACTTTGTTAATAACCTATTTCAAAGGGTTTTGTTTTTGTCGTTTTTTGTCTTTTTATGTTTTTTTGTCTATATGTTTCTTATTTTTAAATTATTTTTACTTTTTATGTGCACAGTACTTAAGTTCGGTAATATTTCATGCAAACACTCTTCCATCTAAAGATTTATTGCTATAACTATTAAAATTTCTAATATTAATATAGCTGGAAAACCTATTACGAATTTCACTTTTTTTGTTTTATGTCTAAATGTATACATTCCAACAATTCCTCCAATTGCTCCACCAAGAAATGCTAATGTAAATAGTGTACTTTCCGGTATTCTCCATTTACCTTTTTTTGCTTTTCTTTTATCCATATACATTGCTAATAAAGTTATTAAATTTATAACTATTAAATATATTATTATATTTTTTATTGTAAAGATTTCTTCCATAAATTCATTCTCCTTAAAACTTTAATAAATATCACTAAATAAATTGTACCTATAATAAATCCTCCTAATACATCTGTTGCATAATGTACACCTAAATATATTCTGCTTGCTCCTATTAACAGTATTAATAATGTTAATAGTGTTATTATTAAATTTCTTATATTTTTATTTCTAATTTTTTTGTATGTTATGTATATTAATAATCCATAAAATCCTGTAGACACCATTGCATGACCACTAGGAAAGCTATAACCATCTTCTAATGCTAACCTTAACACCTCTGGTCTCTGTCTTTCAACACTTACTTTTAGTATTACATTTAATAAATATACCATGATTAAATTAATTGATATTATTAATGGCATTTTCTTATTTTTAAATATTATAAAAAATAGAATACTTAATAATATTAGTGTTGTTGCAGAACCTAAATGAGATATAAAGGTCATAACAAAAGTAGTTTTCGTGCTGAATAATTTAAACATCATATTGTATAAGTTTGTATCTATTATATTTATCATAAATTTCCTCTTTGATTTTTAATTATAAACTAGTTTGGAAAAGAATTGTTATTTGGCTAGGCAAAATTGAGTAAAAAACCGGAGGCGTATAAAGATACGTCGAGGCTTTTTTATCTCAATTTTAACAACGCCAAATGGCAATTATTTTTCAAATTCTTATTGAAAAAGCGACCCATCAGGTCGCTTTTTCATAATTTATATAAACCTTATTTTTTGTTTACTAAATCTTTTAATGCTTTACCAGCTTTGAATACTGGAGCTTTTGATGCAGGTATTTTGATTTCTTCTTTTGTCTGTGGGTTTCTACCTTTTCTAGCTGCTCTTTTTCTTACTTCAAAAGAACCAAATCCAACTAATTGTACTTTTTCATCGTTAACTAATGCTTCTGTTACTGTGTCAACGAATGCATTTAATGTTGCTTCTGCTCCTTTTTTAGTATCTCCTGTTTTTGCAGCTATTGCTGCGATTAATTCAGCTTTGTTCATTTAAAACTACCTCCTATAAAGTTTGTATTTAGCGTAGATTTGTCTCTACTATTTAGATAATTCGCCATATTTAGATAAAATCCTTCTTTTTTTTCTTTATGTTTTTTTATTTTTTCTTTTATTTTCAAGGGTTTTAGCTTATTTATCTTCTATAACCCGCTATTTTAGTGGTTTTTATGTCCTTTGGCTTTATATATTTTATTTCCATATGGCAACATATAAATTTCTTCTTTTGATAATATTTTTAACATTATTATAGATAATATATATATTATTAATCCTATTAATAATGAACAAATTAACGTTATGTTTTTAGAATTTAATATTGTTATATTGTTGTATATATACCATGCTGTTATAATCATACTTATGGTTGCTAGTATGGGTTTTATTATTAATTTATTTATATTAAATTGTATATCTATATATTTCTTTAAATAAATTACACTTACTAAACACGTAGCAAAATGGCTAATTATTGTTGCTATAATTGCTCCATTTATATTTAGCTGTTCTATTGGTAAAAGTATCATATTTAATACTATTTTCACAATCGAACCTACTCCAATAGCTATAATAGGAACGCTTACTTTTTTTAATCCTTGCAAAACTCCTCCTACTGTTTGATTTATGGCCACAAAAACTATGCTTAGTGAACTTATTTTTAGCATTAAACTTCCTAAATATGCATTTGGAAATAATAATTTTAATATAGGCTGTGCAAAAACAAATAATACTGCTGTACATGGTAATGCTATTAATATAGTTGCCAATAATGAGAAATTTATTCTTTTAATTGCTTTTTCCATTTCCCCGCTCGCTTGTGCTGCAGATATGGTTGGAATTAATGTTATTGCAAAAGCTATATTAAAAGAATATGGAAGAACTATCAATGTTTCTACTTTTCCGGTTAAAATTCCGTATTGCAACTTCGCTTCCTCTGTTCCTAAAAATTCGCTTATTGTATTAACAACTGTAAAAGCATCTATTGATTTATTTACAGATGATAATAATGCAGTAATTGATATAGGTAATGATATTGCCATTATTGCTTTAATTATACTTGATATTCCCTCTTTTTTATGTTGTTTTGATGAAATTACATCTTTCCAAATTTCTCTTTTATTTTTAATGTAGAAAATATATAAATATATGAAACTAAAAAAAGTTGCTGTTGTAGTTCCAATTGCAGCTCCTGCCACCATTGTTACAGTATCATTTTTCGATAAAATTGAAAATACTTCAACTGTAACTATCGTTAAAATTGTCTTTAATATCTGTTCTATTGATTGTGAATTGGCTGTTATAGATATTTTTTCTCTTCCATTAAAATATCCTCTAATTACCGAAGAAATTGATACTACAAAAATTGATGGCGCTAATGCCATTATTGTCATTTCTGCTTCTGGAATACCTAAATATGAATTTGCTAATTTATCTGCATTTAAAAATAGAAAACTACTACTTGCAAAACCTATTGCCCCAAATATAGCTATTGCAACTTTAAATATCCTGTGTGCTCCTTTATTATCTCCAACAGCTACTTTGCTTGATATTAATTGTGATATTGTATTTGGAACTCCTATAGATGATATTGCAAGTAAAAGTGTATATGCTTGAAAACCTGCAGAGTATATTGCATTCCCAGTGTCTCCAAAACCATGCTTATTAGTGAGATATACCTTATATATTAACCCTGACACCTTTATTATGAATTGTGATATCATTAAAACTATTACACTATTCATAAAAGTCTGTTTAGATTTTTTCAAATTTTTTCCTCCGATTTTATATCTATTATGCTATATTCAAGTTTATTGCACTTTTTAAATAAAATTACTGAAAAGACTTGTTTTTTTTTCCATTTTATAGGATAATATATATGTATAAATATATATTTGGAGGAATTAATCGTGAAATTGTTTGATAAATTTTTAGGAGTTTTAAAGACTGACAGAAATACATTTTTTACATATATTTTTACATTGTTAACAGCTTATTGTATAGTAGATAGAGTTGTAGAATTAATTTTCTTGTGTTTTACTGGAATGTCTGTCGATTATTGGGGACCAATTAAATATACTTTTGCTTTAGCTTGTCCTGTTTTTGCATTCGCATTTTCATACCCTTCTAAATTTGCAAAATCAGATCAAATAAAGCTATCATTCTTTTATGCATTCTGGGTAGCCTTATATATTATAGCAATATCTATGTTTATTCAATGGATTAATAGATTAACTTGGATAGGTGTAATGACATTACCAAATGCTTCAAAATTCTTAATGACTTTTGGAACTGCAACTAGAAGAGCTCTTTCATTAATGCCAATTTATGTATTATTAATGACATTTTATAAACTATTTTTCTGGTTATATAAAATTATTAATGATCCAGTATTTCCTAGTACCTACAAAGAATCTATACTAGATTTTCCTGGTATTGATATTTCAAGTACTCCAGAAAGTACAGGTCCTTATAGTTTTGAGATTACAATTTGTAATGATAGAACAACAGGTAAACCTGTTAAAATATTAGAAAAAAGAAGATTTGAATCAACATTAATAGTAGGACCTTCTGGAACAGGTAAATCTGCTTTAGTTATGGAACCAATGATGGCAAGAGACTTAGAAAAGAAATATTTCTTAAGAGAAGCTTCTAAAGAAATGGGATATAATGCTTTAAAGAGTGGCTTAGCAATTTTAGATTGTCCTTATAATAAAGATTATTTAAATGCTAATTTTAGATTAGATATGATTTCTCCTGTACAAGGAAAAGAAAAAGCTTATAAAGCTTATATGAAGAAATTAATTTATGCAACAATGCCAGATGGTAGTATTGTTTATAAAAATTTAGGTTTAACATCTCTTACTCCAGATGCAGAACAAACTTATAGAATGGTAGATGTTGCTAAGAATTTAGGAATTCCAGTTCATCTTATTGACCCACTTAACCCTGATTCACCTGGATTAAATCCATTTACATTACCTACTCCTGCACTTGCTGGTTTAATGATTTCATTAGTTGTTGAAGGATTATATAATGCAGCTAGTGCAACAGCAGAACTTGCATATATGAAAGACCTTGCTTATCAAGCTATACAAAATATATGTATTTTCTTAGGTGTAATGTACCCAAGAAGACATAATGGAGATTTACCAACACTTGAAGATGTTTTACATTGTTTGACTAACTTTGATTTAGTTGAAGAATTATGTGAAGATTTACGAAGTGAACCAGAATTAGCAAAAGAATATGAATTCCAAATTGCTTATTTTGAACAACATTTTTACAAAAATGCAACAGGTCGTAAAGATATGCAAAGATTTGTACACTTTGCTACTGCTCAACTTGAGGAACTATTAAGAGCAGGTTGCGTACGTGATATCATATGTAGAAGACGTAATAACTTAGATTTCAATGAAGTATTAAAAAATGGTGAAGTTGTTTTAATGTGTACAAGACCAGCTGATATTGGTGGAACTCCACATGCTGGATTTGGTCGTTTCTTCTTAACATTACTAATGTGTGCTACTGAAGGACGTCCAGGTAATGAAAAAACAAGAACTCCGTACTTTGTATATGTAGACGAATTTGATAAATATGCTACTCCACTATTTTCTGATATGTTTACATTATTTAGAAAATATAAAGTTGGTACAGTATTTGCAACACCAAATTTAAATGTATTAGGTGGAGTTTCTGGACCATTTATGACATCACTTTTATCAAATTGTTCAACAAAGATTTCATTCGGTAACTGTACTCCTGAAGAGTATGCTTGGTGGGAGCAAGAATTTGGAAAAAGACGTGAATGGAATGTTTCTAACGAATATGACAGAAAAGATGGAGAGTATTCAAGTAAATTAGGTAATGTAAACTGGAAATGGGAAGATCATATGAAAGTTGCTAAAATACAAGGTTTAAAATTCAAAGCTTGTATTTATAAGACTAAAGATAAAAAAGGTAAAAATGTGGTTAATTTTGCTACTGTTGACTTCTTAGATTCTAAATACAAAGAACCTCAAAAAGTTAAAATGTATAATTTTGATAAATTTAATAATGGCATTCATCATGATGATTCAAATAAAAAAAATAAGAAACAAAAATTTCACCCAAATCATATAGATTTTGATGATACGGATAGCAACTTAGATCCTGTTCAAACAAATACAACAGATTCAAGTTATTTGTTCGATAATGCAGATGCAATTAGTTTTAAATTAAATAATAATGACAATAACAATTAAGAAAAATCCTTCCAAATAAATTGGAAGGATTTTTCTTAATTAACTTACTCTAATATCTTTAAATTTAATTCTTGTACTTTGTATTTTCCTGTTTCCTCATCTATTACAAACTCTGTTAAAGTATTTGTTAAACTTGTATTGTTTTGTTTTAAGTCAGTTGTGAAATATATTTTTGCATTTTGTATTTCTAACTTATTAGATACTATAACCTTAAATGCTTCTATTGTGTGCTTATCATCTTCACATAATAAAACTAATTGCGGTTTTGTTTCGTAACCTGAATCGAACTGCACGAAATTTTCATAAAAGTCTTTTAATAATTTCATTCTGTCGGCTAATTTCTTTTCCCAATCCTCTTCTCTTCTTACAGATTCAAATGTTAAATTTGCTGTTTTGCCTGCTTTAGCAACTTGTATTCCTGCATGCATTTTAAATATTTTTCCATTTTGTTTTGCTGTAAATGTTGGTTTTATTTTATAGCTATCAAATGCTTTTACTTTTCTTAAGTATGATATGATAACTTGATTTCCTGCTAGTCTTTTCTTTATCATTGCAACTGGCTTAGTATTATCTGTTGGTTGCCATTTACATTCTATACCTCTAGAATTTAATAGGTATTTTCCCATTTTTTCTAAACTGTATATTCTATAAATACCTTTTCCATCTTCAGCTGTAAAATAATATCTTGTAAGTATTTTTGTTTTAATTAATTGTTCTAATTTATTATTTAATTTATCTTGTGACTTTACATCTTCCCCTCTTGTCTCTAATATTTGGAATATCTGACGAGAAGTAATAAACTCAAACTCATTTACTAATTCTAGTATTTTAAAATGTATATCTGTTATGTGCCCTATATTTATTTTATTTATTATTTGATTTATAGAAACATATCCATCTTTTCCATCAAATGTTTTTATTTCTCCTTCTCTCATTGCAAATGGAGATATTTTTGTTTTTATTTCTTGATCTTCTACCATAATTATGGCCTCCTTCTCGCGAAGCGTGTACTATTCACTCTTCACTATTAACTATTTCACTCTTAACTCATAGATATTTCTTGCGAAATGCGGACGAGCAATGCTCGCCCCTACCTATCTATTTTAACATTTTTTCAACAATTCGTCAACTTCGCTTTGTTTCAAATATCTCCATGTGCCTATTTTTAGGTCTTTTACAGCTATATCTCCTATTTTACTTCTATGTAATGCTAGTACTGGTTTTCCTATTGCTTCGCACATTCTTCTTACTTGTTTATTCTTGCCTTCATGAATTGTTATTTCTAATCTGGATTTGTTTTGTTCATTATCGGTTTTTAGGATCTTAACTTTTGCTTTGCTTGTTATAAAATCTCCTATATCTACTCCTTGCTCTAATTTAGTTACTTCTTCCTTTGTTACAATTCCTCTTAATGTTACTGTATATGTTTTTGTTATTTGATGTTTTGGATGAGTTACTTTATATACAAAATCTCCATCATCTGTAAGTATAAGTGCTCCTGATGTATACATATCTAATCTTCCTACTGGAACTAACCTTTTATTTGTTTTAACTAAATCTAAAACAGTATTTCTATTAAACTGGTCTGATACTGTTGTTACATAATCTATTGGTTTATTTAAAAGAATATATGTATATTCATCTTTCTTTAGCTCTACTATTTTATCATTATACTCTACTTTATCTGTTTCTGGATTAACCTTTGTTCCTAGTTCTGTTATAACTTGTCCATTTACTTTTACTTTACCTAAAGTTATATATTCTTCGCATTTTCTTCTTGATGCAATACCTGCTTCTGCTAGGTATTTTTGCAATCTTATTGGTTCCATATGTTTCCTTTCTATTTTTCTAAATTATTAATTATTTTTTCAAAATACTCTGGTAATGGTGCTTCTACTTCTATTTTATCTTCTGATATTGGATGTTTAAATTCTAATTTTTTTGCATGCAACATTTGCCCAGTTACTCCAAATGGATTTTTACCATTTGAATATACACTGTCTCCAACTATTGGATAACCTATTTCAGATAAATGAACTCTTATCTGATGTGTTCTTCCTGTTTCTATATCTAATTCCAATAGTGTATATCCTGCAAATCTATTTAATACTTTAAAATGTGTTATTGCTTCTTTTCCCTCTTTAGTAACTGCCATTTTCTTTCTGTCTTTTTTACTTCTTCCTATTGGCATATTTATTGTTGCTTGATTTTCCCTTACATTGCCACGAGCTAATGCAACATATGTTTTTTTAACTTCTCTTCTTTGTATTTGTTCACTTAAATTTATATGAGCTTTGTCATTCTTAGCAATTATTACTAATCCTGATGTATCTTTATCTATTCTATGTACAATTCCCGGTCTTAATTTTCCTCCTACTCCAGATAAACTTTCTTTGCATTTTGCCATTACTGCATTTACAAGTGTTCCATCTGGATTTCCATTTCCCGGATGCACAACAATTCCTTTTTCTTTATTTACTATAAGTATATCATTATCTTCATATATAATGTCTAATGGCATTTCCTCTGGTATTAAATCTACTTCTTGTATAGTCTCTTCTTCAACAGTTATTTTGTCTCCTATTGCCACCTTATATGATTGTTTAGAAGTCTTTTCATTTACTAAAATTTTTCCATTTTTTATCATTCTTTGAATTGCTTCTCTTGATAAGTCTGTTTCTAAATAGCTTACAACTTTATCTAGTCTACCTTCTACTTCTGCCCTATACTCTTTCATTAGCATTCTCCTGACTTTTTATGGTATTTATTAATATTACAGCTATTACAATTATTACTCCAACTACTATGCAACTATCTGCAAAATTAAATACAGGATACTCAATAATTTTGCTTATATCTATATAATCTATAACATGTCCTCTAAATATTCTATCTATTAAATTTCCTATTCCTCCTGCCAATATTAAAGAATATCCTGTTTTAGCTAAGTTTGTAAATTCATATTTTTTACTTAATAATAGCTTTGATATAACAAATATTATCATAATGTCTAATCCTATTAATATTATGTTATTTTCAAAAATTCCAAAAGCAGCTCCAGTATTTTCTACATAATTAATTGTTAGTATATTTAATATTTCAACTGCATTACCAGTTGTTCCTATAGTACTTAGAACTATATATTTGATTAATTGATCTATTGCTACAAGTAGAACTATTGTCAGGATATTCTTTTTCATAATTTTTCTCCTTTATGATATATAATAATTTATTTTATTTTTTCATAGATTGTAAAGTTTTCATCTTCTATTCCTTCAGTTGGATATATAACTTTATACTGCTCAGGTCTTTCGTCTAAATATGTTTTTATTCTTACTCCATTTGAAACAATAAAATGAGTAAATCCATATTCATCAATCTTCTCTTCCATATTTTTAAATCCGACACCACTTAAATTTAAGAAATCACTAAATACATATACATCCTTATTAAATTCAGGCATATATAAATCACATCTTGAATCTATAAATACAGGTATATCTTTATATATTAAATAACTTCCAAAATTATATTGGTTATATAACTTAATATTCTTTACATCTAAATTTTCTTTTATCCATTCTGCAGCTTGTACTGGATAAAGATTTTCAGCTACATAGCTTTGTTCAATTTTTGGTTTATATTGGAATATAGAAATAACTATTACTATTATTGATATTATTATAATTGCTGGCAATTTTGAGAATTTCTCTTCTAACTTTTCCATAGTTCCTTGCTTATATTTGCTGATTAAGTAGGTAATTAATCTATTTAATATAATTACACATATTAAAAATAACATTGATGATTGTCTTCTAGTATATAATGCTAATAATCCTAGACCTGCAAACATAAACATATCACATAATCTGATTTTTGTACGTGTTAGCATAATTATTCCTAAATATACTATATATGTAGTTAGCAATTTAGTATCATTTGCCAATGTTACTGGTAAGTGTTCATTAATATTTTTTGTACTTATACCTTGCATTGTTTTTATTAAATATGTGTATGGTGTATCTCCTAATGGTGTTAATAAACCTGTAAATAGGCAAATTATAAATATTATTATTAACCATTTTGTATTAGGTCTATAATTAATCTTTATCTTATATGGATTTTCTATTCTATTATCTTCAGCATCTTTAAGTCTATTATATTTCTTTTCAGCTTTTTCAAGCTTTTGTAATAACTCTGGAGTTTCACCTTGCTTTTTAATTTTCTTTCTTATACTCTCTGCAACTTCTCTACTTATTATTACATTTGTATATGCTAATATATATATTGCATATTCTGCTAAATATGGTAAGTATAAAATAAAATAGAAATAGAATGTAGCAAGATGTAAATTAGCTATTAATATTGGAATTATTATTAAACCTATTGCATATCTTATTTTTCGTGTTTCTAAGAATTTTTCAATAAAATATATTGTTAATATAAACAATATAAATGTTAATAATTGTGCTCTGGCACAAATATATGGTTTCATTAAATACATTGTTCCTATTGTTAAGAAAAATGATACTATTCTGTTTTTTGTAAGTTTTACATTTACAAAATATAAAATTATCCCAAGTATACTTGCAAGTATTATAGTTGATATATATATTCCTGCCATTCCCCCTATGTCATAAATCGAATATATTAATACATCATATGCCCAATGAGGAAATGTATATTCTAAATTCTCATGCCATGCAAATGGCTCTTGCATTGTTACTCCATTTTCTAATATATATTCTCCTATTTTTATTGTGTAAAAAGTATCATTTTGCAATGATTTTGGTGTTATTGCTGCACAAAATATTATTATTAGTATTATTGCCATTGTATTTAATCTTATTGCTATTTTCTTATTCTTGTCCATAATTTTCTCCTTAAAATTTATATTATTCGCTGGAACGACTTCACTCTGTCGTTCCAATGCTTTAGTGCCTATTTAAGTAATTCTATTGCCCTATTTAATTGATCGTCTTCTTCTGTTTCTAAGTCATCTTCTACTATTTCATTTGGTTCTATACCTTTTTCGTGTATTATATCTCCATTTGGTGTTTTAAACTCTTCTATTGTTATTTTTAAAGCTCCTTCAAATAATGGTAAAACTTCTTGCATTACACCTTTTCCAAATGTTGTTGTTCCTACAATTGTTGCAACCTCATTGTCCTTTAATGCTGCTGTTACTATTTCTGTTGCACTTGCAGAGTATTCATTAACTAATACTACCATATTCATTTCTATTGGCTTTGTGTTATTTGATGTTATAACAGTTTCTTCATTTTCTTTATCATATGAGCGCATTATAATATCTCCACGTGATATAAATAGTTCGGCAAAACTAATTGCTTCTGTTACCATTCCTCCTGTATTATTTCTGAAATCAAATATTACAGATTTTACACCTTTGCTCTCAAAATCAGCTAAATATTTTTTCACATTGTCAGTACTCTTTTCATCGAATGATATAAGTTCTATATATCCTATATTTCCCTCTAATATCTCTGCTCTGCTATCTTGAATTTCAACTTTTTTTCTTGTAACTGTCTTAGTTAAAGTTTCATTATCTCTTAAAATCTCAAGTTTAACTGTTGTTCCTTCTTCTCCTTTTATTTTTGTTGATACTAAATTCAAATCCATTCCCTTACATTCTTCATCATCTATTTTTACTATTATATCTCCAATTTGTAAATCTGCCTCTAATGCAGGTGAACCCTCCATTGGCATTAAAACTATTACATTACCATCTAAGTCTTGGGTCATATATATTCCTATTCCAACATAATCTCCAGTAACAGTTACTAAAAGCTCTTCATATTCATCTTTTGTTAAATATTCAGTATATTCATCATTAAGTCCTGCAACATAGCCCTTTATAGCTGTTTCTAGCATTTCTTCATCATCAATATCTCCAATGTAATATTGTTCTAGATATTTTTTTACAACTTCAAATTTTGCAGTGACTGTTTCCGCCTCATCAGATACTTCTACATACTTTACTAATGTTTTTATACTGCCATTATCTGTTTTTGTTAAATAATTGTACATACCTATTGATGTAATCATAAATGTAACTATTACACATATTAGAACTAGCATAGTAGTTCTATAAATTATGTTTTTTTTGTTTGTTTCCATTATTTTCCTCCTGCTTTCTATAAAGTAGGCGAGCATTGCCCGCCACTATTATTATATTCATTTTTTATTATAATATTATTGTAAGTATGGTAATGGATTAACACATTTTCCATTTATTCTTACTTCAAAATGCAAGTGTAATCCTGTAGAGTTTCCTGTTGTGCCTACTATTCCCAATACTTGTCCTTGTACTACTGTATCTCCTTTGGATACTGTTCTTGAGTTTGGTGACATATGTGCATATAAAGTCATTGTTCCATCATGATGGTCTATTACTACATATTCTCCATAACTTCTATAGCTTCCATCTGACCTTCTTAAAGCTGTTGATGTTACTACTGTTCCAGCTTTTGCTGCAACAACACTCTTTCCTTTTACATTTATATTAATATCTACACCTGTGTGTCCTGGATATGAAGGATAATATCTTCTATTTATATTATATATATTTAATCCTGCAACTGGGAATATGTATCCTGCTTCACTTGGGTCACCTGCTACTACTTCTTTGCCCCCATTGTTTTCTCTAGCAATTCTTGCTAATTCTTCTTGTATCACTCTTTTATCTCTTTCAAACTCTTCTAAGTCTTCTTGTAATGCTTTTTCTTCATCATTTAATTGTTCTACATAAGATTCTTTAATTGACTGCGAATTTTTTAAAGATTTCGCTGTATCTTCTTTATTCTTTTTTAAAGACTCTATTTGTTCTTTGCTTGTGTCTAATAAACTCTTAGTCTCTTCTATATTCTTTCTATTCTGTTCCATTTGCTCTAATAATGCCTTATCATTTTCAGCTATTTCTGAAACTATATAATATTTGCTTATAAAATCTGTCATACTTTTTGATGATAATAAAACATCTAGATATGTAGTTTCCCCTGCTTCATACATTGCAACCAATCTTTTTTCTAATAATTCTTGTTGATGATTATACTCTTCTTCTGCCTTTGCTAGCTGTTCTTCTGTTTCTGTAATTTTATTATTTACTTCCTCTATTTTATATTCTAAATCTGATATTTCAGTTTCATATGAAGATATTTCAGCTGTTAATGACTGAATTTCAGTCATTGTACTTGAAAGTTCTCTTTCTACTTGTTCTATTTCTTTCTTTGTAGTATCGATTTTATCTTGAATATTATCTAAATCTGATTGTGTTGTCGCTAGAACTATCGCTATATTTCCAGATAATATAATAGTGAGTACTATAAAAATAATCATAATAATTTTAATACATTTTTTTAACATAACTACCTACCTCTTTATTGTTTTAACTTCTAATTCTATTCATTTACTGTTCCATTTGATATGACATAAGGATATGGATCAATTGTACTTCCATTTACTCTTATTTCAAAGTGTAAATGTGGACCTGTAGACCAACCTGTAGAACCTACTTTCATTATTGGATCTCCTCTTTTAACTACATCTCCAACTTGTTTCAATAGCTCTGAGCCATGTGCATATAAAGTTGAAACTCCGCCTCCATGGTCTATCATTATCATGTTTCCATATGAATACGAATATGTAGATTTTGTTACTATACCATCATTTGCAGCAATTGCATATGCTCCTGTTGGAGCTGCTATATCCATTCCTGAATGAACTCTATAAACTTTTATTACTGGGTGCAACCTCATTCCATAATTTGATGTTATTGTATAATATCCAGGTGCTGGCCAAGCAAAGGTTCCTCCTATATATTGTGAATTACTTCCTTGCATTGCTGTTAGCAATATTTCTAATTCTACAAGGTCTAATTCATTTTGATAAAGTTCTAAATTTTCTTTAATTTCTAGTTCTTCTTCTGTTAGTTTATTAATATAACTATTTCTTACTAATTTTGAATTTTCTAATGATACTGTAATTCTCTTTTGTTCTGCTTTAATTTCTTTTAAATTTTCTTTGTTTTTGCTTAATTCTTGTTTTATTTCTTCTATTCTAGTTTTTTCTCTTCCTATGCTATCTAATAGGTCTTTATCATATTGTGCAATTTCAGCTATCAAGTAATATCTTGAAATAAAATCTACTATGCTTTTTGAATTCAATAATACATCTAAATACATTGTTGGACCAGATTCATATAAATAGACTAATCTCAGCTCTAATAATTCCTCTTGATGATCATAATCTTTTTGAATTTCAACTAACTGCTCCTCTGTATCTTCTATTTGCTTTTCTACATTTTTTAAATTATCTGATATCTGATTGATTTGTTCTTGATATGTATAAATTTCTTCATCTAATTTATTTATTGCATCTAAATTTTCTGTTAATTGTACTTCTATGTTTTCTATGTTCTTTCCTGCTTCATCTATTTTTGCCTTTAATTCTAATCTTTTTTGTTCTAACTCACTCTGTGTTAGTGAATACACTATTGTGTATCCAAACATTAATATCAGCACTGCTGTAATTACAGTAACGCATATTTTTTTCACATCTGTTCCTTTCTATTTTAAACGTCTAAATATTTCTTCATAGAAATTGAACTTCCTACAATTCCTATACCAGCGCCTAAAATAATATATACTATTAGGATACTTGTAAATAATTCTTTAAAAGGTAACAAACTAACGCCAAGAAGCTGTATAGTTTCAGATTGTGCCATTTGTATTGCACACCAATTATATCCTGCTCCAACTAATCCTAATGATATTACACTTGATACAATTCCTATTATTATACCTTCTATTATAAATGGTGCTCTTATAAAACCATTGGTTGCTCCTACATATTTCATTATTGATATTTCTTTTCTTCTAGCATGTACTGTTAATTTTATTGTGTTTGCTATTATAAATACAGATATTAAAATTAATACAACTAAAATAGTTCCTGTAATAATTCTAATCCATCTACCAATTGTTGATAATGTACTTATAGTTTGATTGCTACTAGTTATTCTTTTAAAGTGTGGTAATTTGCTTAGTTGTTCTTGCACACTTTCATTTAAATCTAAATCTGTTAATGTAATTATATATGAATCTGAGAAGAAATCTGGTTCCATCCCCTCTAATACTCCTGTATATTCTTCTAGATCCTTTTTCATCTCGTTATAAGCATCTTGCTTTGTTTTACGCTTAGCCTCTGCAACACCTTCTATTGCCATTATATCATCTTTTAAATTTACAATATCCTCTTCTGGGGCATCATTTAGAAAAAATACTCTTATTGCCTGAGAATCTTCTACATTTTCTACCATATGTGTTATGTTTTTTCCTATTGCAAAAAAGGCTCCAAACATTAGCATTGTTACACACATTATTCCTAAACAAGAAAATGTTGACTTTTTATTTTTGAATACATTTCTAAATCCTTCACTTATAAAATATCCTATTACATTATATTTCACTTGCTATAACCACCTTTTCTATCATCTCTAACAATAATACCTTTTTCTATTTCTATAACTCTTTTTTTCATTTTGTCTACTATATCTTTTGCATGAGTTGCTATTACTACAGTTGTTCCTCTTAGATTTATTTCATTTAAAAGTGTCATAATATCCCAAGCTGTTTCAGGGTCTAAATTTCCTGTTGGCTCATCTGCAATTATCATTGATGGATTATTTACTAATGCTCTAGCTAATGCAACTCTTTGTTGCTCTCCACCTGATAATTCATTTGGATATGCTTTTGCTTTTCCACTTAAACCTACTAATGATAATACCATTGGAACTTGTCTTCTAATATGTCTCGGTGTTGCTTTTACTATATTCATTGCAAATGCAACATTATCATAAACTGTTTTATCTGGTAATAATCTAAAGTCTTGGAACACTACTCCCATACTTCTTCTTAGGTAAGGAACTCTTTTAGGTTTTAAATATGTAGTATCTTTTCCATTTATTATTATAGTTCCATTTGATGGTTCTTCTTCTTTTAATATAAGTTTAATAAGTGTTGATTTTCCTGAACCAGATTGTCCTACTAAAAAAGCAAAATCTCCTTTATCAATTTTAAAGCTTGCTTCGTGTACGGCTTCTGTTCCAGTAGTATATGTTTTTGATACATTCTTAAATTCTATCATTTTCTTCCCTCATTTTATGATATTTTACCCTTTTATTATAATAATAAATTGCAAAAATTGCAATAAAAAATGTCGTTTTTCCAAAAATGTAATATAATTGTAATATTCTTCTATTTATATAAATTTCTTACTTCACTTGAAATTTGTTCTTGTGTTTCTACTTGTTGCTCAGTTTTATTAACAGTTTTCTCTGCACCTTCAATCATTTCTCCTTTTAGCATAAACGAAATTGTAGCTCCTGCTAATATAACTAAAAGTGTTATAATTATTATAAGCATTGCTAAAGTTACTCCTTTGTTTTTCTTCATTTTTAACTCTCCTATTCTTTTATTATTTGAACTATTTTTTTAGCAGTTAGTCCATAATATTCTAATAATTCTGCCCCCTTCCCTGACACACCAAATTCGTCTCTCATACCTATTCTAATTAGTTTTGAAGGATATTCATTTGTTAATACTTCTGATATTGCTGTTCCTAGTCCGCCTATAATACTGTGATCTTCTATTGATATTAATTTCTTAGTTTCTTTTGCACACTTAATTATAATATCTTTATCGATTGGTTTTATTGTGTGAATATCAACAACTCTAACATTTATACCTTGTTTTTCTAATTCTTCTTTTGCTTTTAAAGCTTCTGGAACAACTACTCCTGTTGCAAATATAGTCGCATCTGTTCCATCTCCAATTTGAACTGCTTTTCCTAACTCAAATTTTTGATTCTCTTCATAAATTACAGGAGATGCTAACCTACATAATCTTAAATATACTGGTCCTTCTATATTTGCTATTTGTTCAACAGCCCATTTTGTCTGTATATCGTCTGATGTGCTCATTACTGTCATATTAGGCAATGCTCTCATCATTCCAATATCTTCTAACATTTGATGTGTAGCTCCATCTTCCCCAACAGTTATTCCACTATGTGTAGCACATATCTTTACATTTGCTTTTGGATAACATACGCTATTTCTTATTTGGTCATATGCTCTTCCACTTGCAAACATTGCGAAAGTACTTACAAAAGGTATTTTGTTAAATGTAGACATACCTGCTGCTGTACTAACCATATCTTGTTCTGCTATTCCCATATTAAAGAATCTGTCTGGAAACTTTTTTGCAAATATTGATGTCTTAGTTGCCCCTGATAAATCCGCATCAAATACTACTATATCTTTATTTTTTTCTCCTAACTCTGCTAATTTCTCTCCATAACTTTCGCGTGTAGCAATTTTTTTATCTAAATCCATTACATAACACCTCCTAAGTCTTCCATCGCCTTATTATACTGTTCTTCATTTGGTGCTTTTCCATGCCATCCGGCTTCATCTTCCATAAAAGAAACCCCATTTCCTTTTATTGTATTTGCAATTATTGCGGTCGGTTTCCCTTTTATTTTCTTCGCATTTTCAAAAGCTTGTATAAGCTCTTTTATATTATGACCATCTACATTTATTACCTCAAATCCAAAACTCTTAAATTTTTTATCTATTGGATAAACACTCATAACATCTGTAACTGCTCCATCTATTTGTAAATTATTATTGTCTATTATTACACATAAATTATCTAATTTGTAATGAGCTGATGTCATTGCAGCTTCCCATATCTGTCCTTCTTGAATTTCTCCATCTCCACAAATGCAATATACTCTAACTCCTTCGCTATCTAGCTTTGATGCCATTGCCATTCCATTTGCAATTGATAAACCTTGGCCTAATGAACCAGTTGAAAAATCTACACCAGGAACTTTTTTCATATCTGGGTGTCCTTGTAATCTACTATTTAATTTTCTAAATGTTTTCAATTCTTCATATTCCAAAAATCCTCTTTGTGCCAATGCACTATATAAAGCTGGAGAAGTATGACCTTTAGAAAGCACCAATCTGTCTCTTTCTCTTGCATTTGGATTTTCTTCATCAATATTCATTTGATTAAAATAAAGTACTGCTAGTATTTCTGCTATTGATAATGAACCACCTGGATGTCCTGATTTAGCATTATATACTTCTTCAATGACTCCTTTTCTAATTTTGTTAGCATAGTTTTGTAATTCATTTACATCTTTAATTTTCAAAATACCACACTTCCTTTTCTATAATTTTCACTGTAGTTTTATCATATTTTTACGTATTTGTAAATAGAAAATGCGAAAATATAAGCTACTACAAAAAGCGATGTACTCTTTTGCGTACACCGCTTTAAAAATATATATTTATATTTGTTTTATAATTAATTCAGGTCGCTTTTAACTAGTATCCCCACATTTTTAAAATTCTAAAATTACATCACTTGGTTCTATCTGCGTTTCTATAGTTATAATATTGTTCCCTTCTAATGTGCTTATTTCTGGGAGGTCTACATATTGTATTTTAGGTGTTGCTAAAACATATGTCAAAAGAAATGGATTTTCAGATAGCCAACTTTTAAACTCTTCTGCTGTCGTTATAGTATCGTCTAGAATTGTGAAATATTTTCTATTTAATGTTGAGTGGTCTGAATATGCGACCACATTTTTTTGTTTCCAAGATTCATTTATATTTTGAAATTTATCACATAATGACGTTTGATAACCTATTTGAAAATCACTAGAAGCCATATAATATGAATTAGAAGAACCTGATGTATATTTATCCCAAGATTCAGTCCCATTAAATGTTTTAACACCTATATTTCTAACAACTTTTCCAGTTTCAAAGTCTATATAATCCTTATAATTTCCTATTTTTCTTAGCGGTTCATCTAAGTATATATTTGTTGTTACACTATCTCCATTTTCATTTGTTGCTGTTACTGGAATTTTATATCCGTATGGTTCATATTCATTGACTTCGCTAACAAAAATATTTTCATATTTTACTTTTGCTGGTTCTACACTATCTACATTAGCATGTAATATTAATCTTATAGTTTCTTGATTATCATAAACGAATGAATTTCCCACATGATATGTTCCGTTTTCTGTAACATGAAACAAAGTACTAGGGCTCCCAGTATAATTTATTCCAAAATTAAGTGTTGTTCTATCTGTTGTTTGTTTTCCACTAACTGTCACATCTGCTCCACAATAATAAGTTTTTCCCTCTTCAAATTTAAAATCTAAATCTCTTTCAAGATATAACATTAAATAATCATATCTGGTTGGCGTACTAGTATATTCAACAGTTCCTGTCTTATTATCATAAGTGAAAGTTACATGTTGAGTAGTTGTAGCGGCAAGTGTTTTTGATAAATCCGCTATATTATTTGTTCTTTCTCCTACACTTTCAACTTCAATAGGTGTTCCGGGTGTAGGTATTCCTTTCTGCATACTATTTCCATATATTTTATAATCTTTTAATCCGTTACCATCTGATTGCCCAACGAACCTAATTTCGCTCATATAATCATTCAAATTTGAGTAGTCTTTTCCATTTATTGTTATATTGTCTCCAAATGTTTTATCTTCCTCGTATTTCGATTCTGTTTGCTCTCCTGCTGATTTTGCTGTATTAAATAGATTACTGTTTATTACTATTTGTATACTTACTCCTACTAGTATTAACATTACTATTATTGTGATTATTAATGC
>JAZRRK010000018.1:0-14328 GCA_045650705.1 Clostridia bacterium | reverse complement strand
ATAAATCTTAATGGTAAATATATTCTGTCTACATTTCTTAATTCTGAATATTCTAAATTAGTATCTAATTTATTTAAACATAAACTTGTTGTTATATTTCTGTTATTTGATTTTACTGTATGTATAGTTTCTAGTTTTAATTTATCGTATTTACGTATAAATGTTTGCTTTATTTCTTCTTCTAGTTTTTCTATACCTTTTCTTCTAATATCATTTATATTACTTATAGAAGTGAAAACTTTATCTTGCATACTTACAATTATATCATTCGCACAAAAAACTGTATTTCCTAATTTACGAAGTTGTTCTTCTATTCTTTCTTTAGAAATTCCATTATTTTTAGCCTTTTCTACTGTTGCTCCTGTTTCTTTTACGGTTATTCCAGTTAGTTCATCTATTATATCCAGAATAATAGGTTCATTTTCTTTTAATGTAATATTATATTTTATATTCCTCTTTCTATTTTCACTCAACATTATCTGCTCTATTTGTTTATTTAAAGAGATAGAAACAGTTCTATATACTTTATCTCCTGTGTTTATTTTTCCATTTATTCTACCAATAGTTATTGTTTGACCTATATTTGCAGTTTTAATATTATTATTACCAAGCATTAATTCAGAAATTTTACAAGAGCTATCTTTTATTGCTATACTATCTCCTAAAACAATTTCTTTTTCTGTTTTAAATTTAACATATCCCTTATTTTGATTATAATGTGATACAGTTCCAACATATATTCCAATATGATTAGGTTTATATTTGTACATCATCTCTTTACCAAGTTTTCCTTTTAAGTATCCTGTGCTAAATCCACCTCTATTGAATATTTGCATTAGCGCTTCTCTATCTTTTTGTTCTACTATATATGGTTTATTACTATTTGCTAAGTCGATATATTTTCTAAATATAGATGTAACTGTTCCTACATATATTGGTGATTTCATCCTACCTTCAATTTTAAATGATTTTATTCCAGCTTGTATTAATTCTGGTATGATATCTAATGTACACACATCTTTCGAGCTTAATAAATATCCTTTATCCACTTGTTTTCCATCTTTTAGAAGTTCATAAGGAAGTCTACATGTTCCTGCACATTTTCCTCTGTTGCCACTTCTGCCTCCTATAATACTACTCATTAAGCATTGTCCAGAATAGCAAATACAAAGTGCTCCATGTATAAATACTTCAATTTCAATATTTGAGTTTTTACAAATATTTTTTATTTCCTCTAATGTAAGTTCTCTTGCAAGAACACATCTTTTAAAGCCTAATTTTTCTACTTCCTTTACACCTTCTAAATTATGTATTGTCATTTGCGTACTACTGTGAACATCTAAATCAGGAAATTCTTTAATAATTCTAGAGGCAAGTCCTAAGTCTTGAACTATGACTGCATCAATTCCAGCCTTATATGCGTATTCTACTAATTCTAGTGCATCATTAAATTCATTATCATTTATTAAAATATTTAATGTTAGATTTGTTTTTACATTTCTAAGTTTTGCATATTGTATTGCTTTTGCTAATTCTTCTCTATTAAAATTTTTACTATTCATTCTAGCATTAAATTCATTTGCTCCAAAATATACTGCATCTGCGCCATTTTGCACAGCTGCTATTAACGAATTCCATTCTCCTACTGGAGATAATAATTCTACTTTATTCATATATTATTCTTCCTTTTATTATTATAATTAAAAGAGATTTCCTTATTAAAGGAAATCTCTTTTGATGCCTCCTCCAAATGTATCTAAGTCTTTATAAAAATTATTAATAGCTTCATCATTTGGAAAAATCATCTGGAATGACACTGTCAGCTTTCCTGGATAGCTTGGCGGATAATTTATTTTTGGATCATTAGAAACAACAAAAGTACCTTGATTTTTAATACCAATTTCTATATATAATGATGCTCTTAACATCATTACATTTATAGATACTGGACTATCATCAATTTCTCCTATCATTTTAATAATATTTAATAAACTATTCCGTTCACACTTCCAATTCATGTACAGGCTCTCCATAAGGTAAAAAATCCTTTCAATAAAATTTTTACTATTAAATTATACTATATTATGTAAAATATTGCAAATGTTATTTTGACATATAGCGAAAAATGAAGAGCGAATAATGAATGCTCTTACATTTAAATAAAACTATTCACTATCAACTCTTCACTATTCGTCATTCACTGCGACTTTTCAGTCGCACATTTGGTGACCCGTACGGGAATCGAACCCATGATTCCACCTTGAGAGGGTGGCGTCTTAACCGCTTGACCAACGGGCCATATTTTTTATTTTTTTCTTAGCACGGACGACCAATGGTCGCCCCTACAACTTTTATTCTATAATTTTTTGTAATATTTCTTGTAGTCTTTCTTCTTGTTTTGATAAATATAAATAACCTATTAATGCTTCAAATGCTGTTGCATATGTATAATCTCTTAAACTAGCATTCTTAGGTAAGTGATGATTTTGAGTATTTCGTCCTCTTCTAACAATTTCTTTTTCTTCGTCTGTTAGAAAATCATTTAATTTTTCTAAAATTTCTGCTTGAGATTTAGCTTTTACAAATTTTATTGCTTCCTTATGTAGGTTATTTGGTTTTAAATGTGTTGTTTGTACAAGATATTCTCTTATATATAATTCATAAACTGCATCTCCTATGTATGCCCAAGTTAAAGGAGACATTAAATTTATTTTATCTCTATTTTCCATTTACCTTCTCCAATGTGATTCTTCCAAGTTTTCCTGTTCTAAAATCATTTAATATTATAGAAGAAATTTTTTCGTAATCTACTTCTCCACCAGAAACAATTGCTCCTCTTTTTTTTGCAATAATATTCATAATGTTTATTATCAAATCATCATCAGTTATTATACTATTAATTTCTTTGTCTGTCAATTTATATCTTTGAAAAAGTTCATTTTTATAATTATTTTCTAAATATTTTAATAGATTATATGCTATGTCTGATTTGTCTAATATTTCATCTTTTATTGTTCCTGTATATGCTAATTTCAATGATACATCATTGTTTTCAAATTTAGGCCATAAAACACCCGGAGTATCTAATAATTCAATGTTGCTAGATACTTTTAACCATTGTTTTTGTTTTGTAACACCAGGTCTATTACCTACTTCAGCTGATTTTTTATTTATCATTCTATTTATAAAAGAAGATTTGCCTACATTAGGAACACCAACTATCATTATTCTAATAGTTTTTGTTATTCTACCTTTACATTGAGCTTTTTTAATTTCTTCATCCATTAATATTTGAATAGTTCTTAAAGTTTCTTTTATTCCATTTCCAATATTAGAATCTGTTGAAATTGCTTTAATACCTTGATTTTTAAAATAATTAAGCCAATTTTCAGTTTCAGCTTCATTTGCTAAATCGCTTTTATTTAAAACAATAACTCTTTTTTTATTAGCTATTATTTCTCTAATATCTGGATTTTGACTTGCAACTGGTATACGTGCATCTAATATTTCAACAACTACATCTATTAATTTCAAATCTTCTATTATTTGTTTCTTCGTTTTTAACATATGTCCTGGGTACCAGTTGATGTTTATTTTATTTTCATTCATATTACTTATTACCTTTCATCATCTTCATCATCTTTATTTTTCACATTCTTTTCTGATTTACGGAATATTTTTTCTCTCATTTTACTAATTTTTTCATCTATTATTTTTCTAAACTTTTCATCTGTACAATCATCATAAAAGTCTGATTCTCCATTTAGTATTTTACGAAATATTAGATTCATCCTAGTAAGTCTATCTGAGGTCGCACTTAGTTGTTCATCTGCACAATCATGATAAAAGTTTAACTCCCCATTTAGGATTTTTATTGCAGGAACAATATACTTTTCTCTTAATCCTGATTGTAAGTCTAAAAATATTTCATGTTCTTTAAGTGATTCTATTATATAATCATCATCTAATATTAAATATTGAGTTATTTCTGGATGATTCTTTAAATATTCTAAAATTTCTTGTTCTCTTTGATTATCTCTTATTCCCTGTTGTTTTATATGTGGTGTCCAATCTAATACATCAATTCCATTTTCTTTAAGGGCTCTTACATAGTAATTATTATTCAAAAAACCTTCTTTATTATTATTTCTTTGATATGAATATTTATGGGAACTAGTTACAACAATTTTAGCATCAGTTTCATTTAATATTCTTTTTAACACTTCAACATTATACTCATTTATTTGATTGATTGTCATATAATCGTTTATAACACCATCAAAATCTAAAAATATTACTTTCATATTGTTTTCTCCTTTTTTAATCAGGTATATATATTTATTCAAATAAAAAAACAAATACTAATTTAATTAAAATTTATAATGATTCCTATCTTCTCTTTCATCAAATTTTCTTTCATAGTCATGAGTATTAAAAAACCAATCAGTATTTCTGTTTCTTAGAATGCTTTTCTTGCCAGAGTTTAATCCTATATCCATTATAGCTAATATTGGGATTACAACTGCTACTATTGATATAAGTAATGTCGCATATGTTGATGTTAGAGGTTGATTTTCCAATATTAATGCTATATTTTTGTATAGATCTACTCCAAAATAAGCAGAATGTGCAATTAAATATCCTATTGCTCCTATCATTTTTCTTTTTGATATTAATACTATACATAAGAAAGTTATAAACATTAATACAATCTCAGCTGTTAAGTTTAATGGTATAATTGTAAATGGAATGTCACTTGTATATAATACTGTTATAACAACTCTAAAAATCCAAAATATTGCGGATAAACATGTAATAAATATTCCAAACATCTTTTGTACCTCCTTTAGATATTACCTCTATTTTATATACTATTATTTCAATTGTCAACAGCTGTATTTCAAATTATTACGTCTCTTTTTAATAATTTATCTTTAACAATTCCTAAGCCTAAAAATACATTATTATTGTAAATTCTATATATATCATCATCAAAGTTAAAAGTTAGTTTAACTCCGTTTAAGAATAGTTCTGTTTTTCTATCATTTAAATTTATTTTTTTATTATTACAAAATATTTCTTCTATAGATATAAATCTATTAATTATAGAATCTATATCATCTGATTGAATTTTATCAAGTGTTAGTGAATTTTCTATTTTAAAATTATTTACTTGCGTACGACATAAACTTTGCATTACTCCTACTGTTCCAAGCTTTTCTGCTATTTGTTCGCACAGAGTTCTAATATATGTTCCTTTTGAACAACTTACTTTGTATGTAATTACATTAGATTTAAAATGTATTAGTGCTATATCAATTATTTCAATTTCTCTAGGCTTCAGCTGTATTTCTTGATTATTTCTAGCATATTCATATGCTTTTTTTCCATTAATTTTAATAGCAGAATACATTGGAGGTATTTGTTCTTGCTTACCCATAAAGCTTTTTAATACCTGTTCTACCTTCTCTGCATCTAAGCTTGGTACATCTTTAACTTCTATAATATTTCCTTCTAAGTCTCCAGTAGAAGTTTTTTCGCCTAATTTAAGCTCAGCTATATATGTTTTATTATGTTCTACAAGATATTTAGATATTTTAGTAGCTTGTCCAACTAAAATTGGAAGAACACCAGTCGCATTTGGATCTAGTGTTCCTGTATGACCTATTTGTTTTATATTAAGCTTTTTTCTTAAAACATTTACTATGTCATGAGATGTGTAACCTATTGGTTTATTTATTATTAATATTCCGTTCATTGTCTTTCCTTTATTTTAAATTCTTTTTACATTCTAGTATAATTTTCTCTTTTGCCTTTTCAAATGGTAGTGATATACTTCCACCTGCAGCTCTTATATGTCCTCCACCATTAAACATTAAACAAATATCTGATACGTTTACATAGTCATTTGATCTTAGTGAGATTTTATAGCTATTTTCATCGACTTCTCTTAAGAATATAGATACTTCTACTCCTTCTATATCTCTACCCATTTCAACTATTCCGTCATGATCTTCTGATTTTGTTTGCTCTTCATCTTTTTTTGTAATATATGTAAAAGCTATTTTACCATTTTCTAATAGTTCAATTCTGCTCATTGCTATTTTTCTTAAATTAAATTTTTCTATAGAAACCGTCTGTAATACTTTTCTATATATATCTGAAACATTAACTCCTCTATTTAGAAGTTCTGCAGCAAATTCAAATGTTTCAGCTTTTACGCTTTGGTATTTAAACCCTCCAGTATCTGTAATTATTCCAGTAAGTATACAGGTTCCTATATCTTTTGTTATTTCTATTCCTAGTGATTTTAATACAGTTACTAATATTTGGGCACATGCAGGAGCTGTAGGGTCTACAAAATTATAGTCAGCAAACATTGTATTAGCCTCGTGATGGTCAATTGATATTTTACAATTTGCATATTCAAAATAATTTGCAAATCCATTTAGTCTTTTTATGTCCCCACAATCTAATGCTATTGCTAAATCATAATTATCCATTCTTCCTTTTTCTTTTATTTCTTCAGCAAATGGCAAGAATGCATATGTTTTAGAATATTTAGGTATTACTACATCTACATCCTTTCCTAATTGTTTTAGTCCTATATACATTGCAAGACTACTTCCTATTGCATCTCCATCTGGAACATCATGTGTTAATATAACTATATTCTTCGCTTCGTATATTTCATCTTTAATATTATCTAAAGTCATTATTACCTCTCTTTTCTGCCAATACTCTGGCTTTTCTTTAGAAAATTTTAGAAGTAAAACCTAAAAACTTATTCTTCTGGTTTTATATCTTTCATTATCTTTTCTAATATAGAGTCTATTTTTTCTCCATATAATAAGCTTTCGTCTAACTCAAATACAAGTTCTGGTGTTACTCTTAAATTCATCTTTTCTGCTATTCTACTTCTCATAAATCCAGAAGCGGCTTTTAAGCCTGCTAATGTTTGTTTTATATTCTTTGAATTTAATATACTTACACTTATTCTTGCATATTTTAAGTCAGGAGATGTTTTTACTTTGGTAATACTAATCATCCCTGTAACATTTGAGTTTTTTACTTCATAATTAATTATATTACTTAACTCTCGTTTTAATTCTTCATTTACTCTAGCCATACGGTTAGAATTATTTTGTTTTTGCATTATTCCTCCTAAATTGAATTTTATAAAATATTGAAGAACCCCCCCAGTCACCTATCGGTGACAGCCCCCTTGTTAAAGGGGCTTTCTTGTAAGCTCTTCGAAGAACGGACGACCGATGGTCGCCCCTACATTTTTTATTTTCCTATTTCATTCGTTTTTACTTAATTTGTTCCATAATGAAAGCCTCTATAATGTCGCCTTCTTGTATATCGTTGTAGTTTTCTAATTGAATTCCACATTCATATCCTGCTGCTACTTCTTTAGCGTCGTCTTTCATTCTCTTTAATGAAATTAATTTTCCATCATGTATTACAACATTATTTCTTAATACTCTTACTCCAGCATTTCTTGCTACTTTTCCATTTGTTACATAGCATCCTGCAATTGTTCCGACATTTGATATTTTAAATGTTTGTCTTACTTCTGCATTTCCTATTACAACTTCTTTGTATACAGGGTCTAGCATTCCTTTCATTGCTGCTTCTACATCTTCTATTGCATTGTATATTACAGAGTATAGTTTTATTTCTACTTGGTCTTTTTCTGCCATGTCTTTTGCAATTGGTTCTGGTCTTACATTAAATGCAATTATTATAGCATTTGAAACTTTTGCAAGTGTAACGTCTGATTCTGTTACAGCACCAACGTTTGCATGTATTACTTTTACTTTTACTTCGTCATTAGATAATTTTTCTAATGATTGTTTTACTGCTTCTACTGAACCTTGTACATCTGCTTTTACTATTAAGTTTAATTGTTTTAAGTTTCCTTTTGCGATTTGGTTGAATAAGTCATCTAATGTTACTCTGTTTGTTGCATTTAATGCTTTTTCTCTTTCTTGACGTTTTCTCTTTTCCATCAAGTGTTTTGCAGTTTTTTCATCTTTTACTTCGTAGAATGTTTCTCCTGCTTCTGGAACTTCTGTAAATCCTGTTATTTCAACTGGTGTAGATGGTCCGGCTTTCTTTAATTTTTTACCTTTTTCATCTGTCATTGTTCTTATTCTACCTATTGTAGAACCTACTAAGATTGTATCTCCTACATCTAAAGTACCACGTTGTACAAGCATTGTCGCAACAGCACCTTTTGATTTATCAAGTTTTGCTTCTATTACAACACCTTTTGCTTGTTTTTTAGGATTTGCTTTTAATTCTTTCATATCAGCTACTAATAGTACCATTTCTAATAATGTATCTATGTTTTGTTTTTTCTTTGCTGAGATAGGAACAAATATTGTGTCTCCTCCCCATTCTTCTGGCACTAATTCATATTCCATTAACTCTTGTTTTACTCTATCTATATTTGCACCTTCAACATCTATTTTGTTTATTGCAACTATAATTGGAATACCTGCTGCTTTTGCATGATTTATTGCTTCTATTGTTTGTGGCATTACACCATCATTTGCAGCTACTACAAGTATTGCTATATCTGTTATTTGAGCTCCTCTTGCACGCATTGATGTAAATGCTTCGTGTCCTGGAGTATCTAAGAATGTTATTTCTCTATCATTTAT
This sequence comes from Clostridia bacterium, assembly GCA_045650705.1. GTDB lineage: Bacteria > Bacillota > Clostridia > TANB77 > CAG-508 > UMGS1781. The sequence continues at coordinate 5,656 of JAZRRK010000018.1, read as the reverse complement.
TTTTACTTTGTATGCACCTATATGTTGTGTAATTCCTCCTGCTTCTCCTTCAATCACATTTGTTGATCTTACAGCATCTAATAGAGATGTTTTACCATGGTCAACGTGTCCCATAACTACTATTACTGGTGGTCTTGCAACTAAATCTTCTGGACTATCTTCGCTATCATCAAATAATATATCTTCATCTGTTACAACATCTTTTTTAATAGCTGTTACTCCAAATTCTTGAGCTATCAAAAATGCTGTGTCAAAATCAATTTCATTATTGATTGTTGCCATAATTCCAAATCCAAATAGCTTTTTAATAATTTCACTACTAGTTTTCTTTAACTCTGTACTTAAATCTTTTACTGTTATTGATTCAGGTATAGTTATTTCGGTTAATTGGAATATTTTTTGTTTAGTTCTTTCTTCTTGGTTTACATTTTTCTTCTTGTTTTTCTTTCCTCTTGCTGTTGTTAAATCATAATAATCTAACATTGAACCTTCTGAAAACATATTAGAAAGTCCTCTTTCTTGTTTTAAGTCTTTTAGTTTATGGCTACTAATTTCATCATAGTTATTTTTTCTACTTTTATTCTTTTTTGTATTTCTATTTTCATCATATTTATTATTATTTTTTTGTTTATCTATTGCTTTATTAGCATATTCTCTAACATTTTCTTTTTCACCAACATCTGCAGACATTATATTTTTAATATTTTTTTCTATTCCTCTTTCGTCTAAGCTTCTATTGGCTCTATTGTAATTATTGTAGTTGCCACTATTATTTCTATTATTGTTAAAAGGTCTATTATTATTTCCTTGTTGCCTATCTTTATTAAAGTTATTATATCCATTTCTGTTAGCATTATAATTATTTCTATTGTTGTTATAATCTTTATTATTACCATTTTGATTAAAATTTCTATTAAATGGTTTTTTCTGATTATTGTTAAAATTTCTGTTTTGATTATTATAGTTACTGTTATTGTTTCTATTATAATTATTGAAGTTTCTATTTGGGTTATATCCTTCTCTAACATTCTCTGTTGGTTCTTGGGTTTTTACTTCTACTTTTACTTCAGATACTTCTTTGTTAGTATTTACAATTTGCTCTTCAACTTTTTCTTTTGGTTCTTCAACTTTTTTAGGTTCTTCTTTTTTACCAAATAATTCGCTTACTGTGAGAGGTTTTGCTGGTTTATTTCTGTATACAATATTATAATCTTTATTTTTTCCACGCTCAATAAATCCAGCTTCTTTATTTATTGGATTTTCTTGTTTTTTAACTTTTTTATTTTCTGTTACATTCTCATCAACAATTACTTGTCTTCTAATTATTACTGGTTCATCTTTTACCTTATTTTCTTTTACTTTTTTATTTTTCTCATTATTAGATTTAGTATTAGTATAACTTTCTTCTATTCTCTTAGCTTCTTCTTCTTCTACCCCACTTAAATGAGATGTTACTTCTATTCCAAGTTTTTTTGCCCTCTCTATTATATCTTTACTTGACACTCCTATTTTTTTTGATATTTCATGAATTTTTATTTTATTTCCCAATAATATCACCTCCTATAATATTCTTATTAAAGTAGTTCAGTTGTTTTATTTTCTTTCCCAAGAATTACACCCCTTATATCTTCATAAATTTTTTTATCTGCATTTATTTTTAATGTTTTAAATATTTTATTTGTTTTAATTGCTTTATCTAGACATCCTATGTTGTTACATATATATGCTCCTCGTCCATTTAGATTACCTTTTACATCAATCAAAACTTTATTCTCTTTAGTTTTAACTATTCTAATTAATTCATATTTATCTTTCTTTGCATTACATCCCGTACAGGTTCTTTGAAAAGCTTTTTTCATTACTCATCATTTCCCTCTTCTTTATCTTGCTCTTTATTTTGCTCATATGCAATTAATTCTCTATATTGTGTTTCGCTTTTTATATCTATTTTCCAGTTTGTAAGTTTTACAGCTAAACGAGCATTTTGACCACCTTTACCAATTGCTAATGATAATTCCTCATCTGGTACTATAACTTGAGCAAATTTTTCTTCTTCTTTTATATCTATTGCCATTACATGTGATGGTAATAATGCAGCACATATAAATGTAGCAGGATCTTCACTCCATTCAATTACGTCGATTTTTTCTCCATTCATTTCATTTATTATGTTTTGAATTCTTATTCCTTTAGAACCTACACATGAACCTACTGGATCAATATCCGGATTTTTTGAGTAAACTGCAACTTTACTTCTATGACCAGGGTCTCTTGAAACAGCTTTAACTTCTATTAATCCTTCATATATTTCAGGTATTTCTAATTCAAATAATTTTTTAATAACATCTGGATGACTTCTTGTAACTAATACTTGTGGAACGCCCTTTATTCCTTTTTCAACATTTAAAACATATGCTTTAACTTTATCGTTTACTTTATAAGTTTCAGTTGGAATTTGTTCTTTAAGAGGCATTATACCTTCTAATTTACCCAAGTCTAAAATAACAGTTCCTTTATCTGCTTTTTGTACTATTCCTGTTACAATTTCCCCTTTTCTATCATTATATTCTTCAAAAATCATTGTTCTTTCTGCTTCTCTAACTTTTTGTATTATATGTTGTTTTGCTGCTTGAGCTGCAATCCTTCCAAAATCTTTTGGCTTTGTTTCTATATTTAATATGTCACCAACTTCAGCTTTCTTTTCTATTTGTTTTGCATCAGATAATGATATTTGTAGTTTACTATCTTCTACTACTTCTACTACTTCTTTTTGTGCATATATGTGGATTTCTCCTGTTTGAGAATCCATTTCAATTTTAACATTATCTGCTGAATCAAAGTTTTTCTTATATGCAGATGTAAGAGCCACTTCTAATGATTCTAATAAATAATCTTTGTTAATACCTCTTTCCTTTTCTAATTCTTCAATTGCCATTATCAATTCTTTGTTTTGACTAGTTTTCATTTTTTTCCTCCTTATTACCAATTAAAAATAGTTTTTGTTTGTGCTATATTTTGTCTTGAAATTTCTATATCTTCATTGTTTATTTCAAGTTTTATTGCATCATTATTAAAGCCCTTTAGTATTCCTATATACTGCTTAGTTCCATTAAATGGTTTAAATAATTTTAATTGAACATCCTTTCCTACATTAGCTTTTAAATGTTTGTCTTTTTTTAATATTCTTTCTACTCCTGGTGAAGAAACTTCTAGAAAATATTGTTCTTTAATATAATCTGCTGTATCTAGAATTTCTGTAATGTTATTGCTAACTAACTCACAATCTTCCAGAGTTATTCCTTTTTCATTATCGATATAAATACGTAAGTAATAGTCTTTTGCCTCTTTTACATATTCTACATCATACAGTTCATATCCTAAATATTTTATTTTAGAGGATATTAACTCTTCAACTTTTTCTTCAATCTTTGCCAATATACATTCTCTCCTTATTTTCAAAAGTTAAGAGTGGGTTTTGCCCACTCTTATGTAATATTATTTAATTGCTAATTAACTATACCATAAATTTCCTAAAAAATCAAGTATTTTAAATGTTTTTTTATTTTTTTTACAAGTTATAACTCTATCATTTCCTGCTAAATCTTTGTAATGTTTTATTTCTACATAATTTGAGTTTTTCTCTAACAAAGAGGCTACTTCTTTTGCCTGGTCATCGCCTATTTCTAAACATAAATATCCGTTTGCATTTAAATAATTATGTGCATTTTCAACTATTGTTCTGTAAAAATTCAATCCATCTTCTCCTCCATCTAATGCTAACATCGGTTCATTTTGAACTTCTTTGCTTAATGTATTAATTTCCGCTGTTTTTATATATGGAGGATTTGATACAATAATATCAAACTTTTCATATATATTATTAAATAAATCTGATTGTATAAATATTACTTTATTATCTTTGTCATTTTTCTTTGCTACTTCTAGAGCTTTTTCACTTATATCTGATGCCGTTACTCTTGAATTAGGTAGCTCTTTTGCAATCGTAATTCCAATTGCACCACTTCCTGTGCACAAATCCAATATCTGAGGATTCTGAAATTCTTTTGCTGTTTTTATTGTTTCTTCTACTAATATTTCTGTATCTGGTTGAGGAATAAGCACATCCTCATTTACAATAAATTCAATTCCCATAAATTCTTGAATTCCTATTATATATTGAATTGGTTTTCCATTAAGTAATTCTTGTAGCGCTTTATTATATTTTATTTCATATTCTTTTAAAATTTCATCATTGTCATGTGATATCAAATACTCTTTAGAAGTTCCTAATACATATGCTAATATTCTTCTCGCTTTACTATTTGCTTCTTCTATATCGTTTTCTTTTAATTTTGTTATTGCTTGTTCTAATAATTCTTTTACTCTCATATTTCCTTCTTTCTATGATATCTATATAGTTAATTTTAGCAAGTTATTATTTTGAAAAGTGGACGACCAATGGTCGCCCTTACTATATTTGTAACAAATTTATATTTTAATGTATTATTTACATACTTCTTCTAATACATTAGCTAAGCATTGCATACTAAGTAAACATTCTTCTAGTGTATTTGCAGTTGCCCCAACTTCAATTATACTTGCACCTTTTGCTATGTGTTGGTTATATCTTGAATTTCTAAGTATTATTGGTCTAAATAATCCGGGATACATCTGGTTTGCTGTTTCTTGTATTTTAATTGCAATTTTTAGGTTTTGTATCCAATTTACATGTTCAAGTCCTCCGCCATCGGTGCCTATTACAAACATTAATTGAGCAACTCTTTGACCATTAACCATTATTGTTGGTCCATACGTATCTCCATTTCCCATAGCATCTCTATGCAGATCTATTACTATGTTAGTATCCTTTCCGTCCAATAAATCTTTTGCAGTTTGTAAAGATCTGTCATAAGAACCTGAATATGATGGATAGTCATGATATGTGCCATTATGAGTTACATTAAATCCTTTTTTATTCAAATATGTTGTTAGCTCTGCTCCGACTCTTACAACATTATAATTTGAATCTGTTGTTCTATAATTCCCTGTCATTTGGTAATTATAGGTTTCACATGGAGTATAACTTTCACAAGTATGTGTATGATATATCAAAATATCTTTTTTATTTTCTATTTCTACATCGGGCTTCATCATTTCTTCAGTTAATGTATATTTACTTTGATTATCTATTTGTGTGGTATTATAAATATCTGTGTAACTTGCTAAAAAATTTCTATCTGATACGGTTTCTGTTTCTGCAATTTTAGAAATTTCTATTGTTGGTGATAAAGTAGTTTCTTGAGTTATCTGTAAATTATTTTCTTGAGTATTTTCCTGAGTAGTTACATTATGTTTTTCTTCTTGTATTAAGTTAGGAGAAAGAAATCCTATTTCCAAACTTAATAAACTTGTTGCATTTGCCACTTTTATTTCTAAACTATCTGTATTCTCAAAAACAGGTATATTATTTTTTATGCATTCTATCATGAATTCAGAATTTATGTCTGATATAAATTCTGAATTCATACTTTGTCCAGAATTTGATAAATATTTTATAAGACCGGATAATATTAATATCAGTAACATAACTTTAATTAAATATTTCCAAGTGTCTTTTATATTAATTACAGCTACATTCATATTTATCATCCTTTCA
>JAZRRK010000017.1:0-3971 GCA_045650705.1 Clostridia bacterium | reverse complement strand
TATTTATTTTCTAGACTTATTTTATCACAAAACAAGCTAAATTTATATAGTTTGAGGTTAATTATATTTGGTAATTTCTTCGAAGTTCGGACGTGCAATGCACGCCCCTACAAAATTTCTGGTTAATTTTCAGACAGTCTGACGGGGTTCTGTTTGACACCTTCTGATAAGATGATGTAAAAGAAAAAATAAAAGAATAAAATAATAAAATAATTATCCCCCAGTTATACTGGGGGATAATTATTAATTGAGTGTTACGACTTCGATGTCAGGATAATCTGCAATAATTTTTTCTGCTGCAGCAACATCATCCAAGTGCATCAGATAAACTTTAACACCTCTTTTGTTGAGTGCAAGAAAATCATCCAAAGCATCTTCAAGCTTCAAATGAATCATACCGTAATATACAGAAGTATCTACATAGAGAATAGAACCTTCCACCAGATAAGGAAGAAAAGGAACTATTGTAGAAGTATCGCCTGTATACACGACGTTTGTATCATCAACAATAAGGTAATATCCAAAGCATTTGTTCTCAAGCTGAGGTGAGTGCTTTGTCAAGATACAGTCGCCGAACCACTCTTTTTCTTCCACATTTGCTACTGTTACCAGTTCACACCAAGAAGGCTCATTACCTTCAATAGTAAGAATTGTTAAGATATCATCAGCAACTTCTGTGGAGGGAGCTACGATAGTAACAGGCTTTTTGAGAGTAAAGAATGCATACTGCACAAATAAGCCAAGTCCACCAACGTGGTCTCCGTGAGTGTGGGTTACAAGAACATAAAATTTGTCATAATCCGTCAAGTCAATGTGTTTCAGCTTCTGGAAAGTTGAAACCGGACAGTCAATTATGACCATTTCTTTGTTTGCAGTGGTAAAGTAGGCAGAAGTATGCTCATCGGCAAAGCCAGAGCCTCTACCAAAAAATTTCAAAGACATAGCAGTAATACTCCTTTCGGTTTTTTTTGAAATACTAACTTTTGCACTGTTCCATATTGCAATGCATAATGGAAATCAATTACCTCCTATAAATTGACACTACTAAATTTTACCATAAAAATTAAGAAAAGTCCAATAAATTATGTAAATCCTTGTTGCACATTTACATAATTTATGGTAAAATATTTATATCTTTCGTAGTAATGCGAATAGAAGTATCAAATCAAAATCTCTAAATAATTACTAGGAGGTAATAGCTATGGAAAAAGAGAAAGATGTTTTTGATGAGTTCATGGAAGAGTTTTTAAGCATTGAACCAATTGACCGGGTTTTGCTGCAAATATTAAGATGGAATCCTAATATTAAGGCAAGTTTCAACAAAGAACTCGGCGTCTGGGACTTCTATGGCAAAAAGGGAGAACAGTTCATGCCACCCAACACTTGCAGATATATTAATCAGCAACTGATTTTGTATAATGGTGATGGGACATCGACTCTTGTGGGAAATTTCCACGTTAGCTAAGAATAAAGCCTGTTATCTTTGGATGACAGGCTTTATTCTTTTAAAATTCATTTTCATATTCTAATTCTTCTTCATATTGAATTTGTTTCTCTGGATCAAGATAAGTATCATTTTCCGTTTGAAACTCTCTAATTAAATTTTCTTCTTCGGTAATTGAAAATCTTTTACAAATCCAATGAATAAATTTTTCAATGGTTTCTTTAAATTTATTTATTATTTTATTCAAATAGTAATTTTCTTTTTCTAATTCATTAATTCTATTATAAAATATATTTTCTAAATTAATAGATTTTTCTTTAAGCTCTTTTTCTAAATCTCTTAATCTGTTGTCATATCTTAAATCAAGAGTATTACTTTTCTTCTTATATTCGTGTTCTAAAAGTGTAACTCTTTCATTTAAAGCTTCATTATCTGCTAGTATAATATTTCTTTCTTTTTGATATTTTTCAGCTACATCAATAAGTTTTGCTTGTTTTGATAATTCCTTATGCAATGCTAAATTATCTTCATGTAATTCTTTAATTAAATCATTTTGAGGTTTTATTATATCTTTTTCTACTTTTGCTTTATTTAATTGTATTAATTTAATATCGTTTATATCTGGAACTTCAGGTAGTTCTAGTTTCATATTATTTAATAGTTTTTTAGTATTTGCAAAGTTAGTTATTTTCTTTAATTCTTCTATTTTTAAGTTCTTTGCACCAGTTTCTTCAACAGGTAAGCCTCGTTCTAAATCAAAACCTTTTGATGTTACATATTTGTGAAAGTCATTTTGTAATTTTCTATAACTATCTCTACCTCGCCAAAAATCTTTTGCACATATTTTATCTATTGCATTACCTTGTTCATCTTTTGTATGAACTACTGGTATAAATACCAAGTGCATATGGGGAGTTGTTTCATCTAAATGTACTGCTGCAGACACGATATTTTTTTCTCCAAGATTTTTGTAATTACAAACAAACTTATAACTTTCAATAAAATATCTCTTTGTTTCTTCTAAGCCTATTTTTTTGAAAAATTCGTTATCAGATGTAATCATCATTTGGCACATTATAATACTATTTTTTCTCAAATTACCTTTCAAATCCAATTCCTTTTGCATTCTATCAAATTCTCTAATGTATGTTAATTCATTTTCTTTACAATAGAAATTCAAATGTGTTCTTGTTGGATCAATATCCTTATTTGAATGATTTTTTGCTTTTCTATCATTATGAACATATGCTCCGTATGATTTAGCTCTTGTTAATTTTTCATTTCTAATAATTGCATAACTCATATTCTTCGTAGCCTCCTTTCTTGCTAGAATAAATTTATTTGTCTAACATACTAGACAAACAAGTTTGTCCCGTATGGCAGGGAAAATAATTTTTCCCTACAACCCTTTGCCTAAAATATAGTGCAACACCATTTTTTAGGTTTGAAATAAATTTGAGTTCTCAATTTATTTCAAAATAAAAGAGCAAGAAAAAAATTGCATTCGCAATTATATTTCTTACTCTTCTTGAAACCCATTCGGTTTCAAACTTCCGTTTAAGTTATTCTTATTAGATTCATCAGTACGAAAATAACTAAGCAATAATTGCTTTTTATTTTCGTTTCCTTTCATCATAATATTAGGACTTACTTGCCAAAGTCCGTTTTGTATTTTCTTTAAGAACTCTTGCTTTTGTAATTTCTTCATAACTTTAGCAATAGTAGTTTCGGATGTATGCGTATTCTTTTGTATAGTTTTATATGTTCCTACAAACATATTTGTACTAGGGTGTGTATTTTCAAGTATATATATCAAAATATCTACTTGCTTATTTTCTACTATTCCTAGAACAGGGAGAAAGTCACCTAAATATAATTTCCAAAAATTCTTTTGACCATATACTTTTTTAGTAATTTGGTCAACTTCAATAATTTCTCCAGTTTCTTTATCAATTAATTCTTTTCTTTTAGTACCAATTAATGTATTTGTTTTTTCTGAATATTCAAGTCTCATTATTAAAACCTCCTAAAATTTAAAAATAAGAACCTCACCCACCAGCACAATCAAAGATTGTGGGTGGGTACCCGAGAACCTTGTTGTTTTCACAATAAAACACTACACCATAGTGGAGTAAACACTAAAGTGTAGTGAAGTGTGTAAAATGCTTATAATTATTTATATATCAACTAAAAAAGAACTTTATAAAATATAAAGCTCTCTTCTTAATATAATTAATATATGTTAGCCTCACAATCGATTTTAAGCATAATATAATTGTAAGGTAATAAAGTATGCCTACTAAAAAATGTAGGCATAAAATTTCTTGTACAAAATAAGTAGTTATTATAAATTTTCTTATTTAGGATAGTTTACAAACACACACCACATGGTTTAGGTGTATATCCTCAATCTGCTGCAGGAACCCCATTCACAGCTGCATATCTTGCAGTTAAAGGTGACCCTATTGCAGATTTACAAGAAGACTTAGCTGCAGAGCAAAAAGCTCGTGCAACTTATGAAAAATTA
>JAZRRK010000016.1:0-3006 GCA_045650705.1 Clostridia bacterium | reverse complement strand
TTTCTTTTTATTATTCCATTTTCTAATATTTTTTCAAATGGAAGCCACTCTTGTACTGAATATATTTTATTCAAATTTTCCTCCTTTCTTTTTTACAATATTTTACATTTTATATCTCTGTTTGTCAAGAAAATTTTATCGACAATATTCGACAAAAAAATAATTATAAATATTTTTTAAATTTTTTGAATAAAAAAATTTAAAATAGTTATAATATTATCATAAGGTTTGTATTGGTTGAACTAAGAGCTATATGAGATCTCTTAAGGTTTTATATGGTTCGAGCTAAGATGCTTTATAGCTATTTTTGGTTATACTGTGTCGGCGCTGAAAGTTATAATATGTATATATAAGCTATATTTTGTTTTTTCTTTGTTTATATGGTTGAAGTGTATGTATTATAGCCTAGTTAAGACTATATTAATATCTAAGTTTTTATTTTACCTTAGGGATTGCTTTTATTCCCTCTGGGAGGAATGTAGTCTCTTTTGATGTTCTTATAGTTGAGCAACTGATTAAAATAGGTGGCTAATTGCTTGTTTATATAGCAATATATATCAGGTGAAAACGTTATTTATTTTAGTTTTAGCTGAAGATTAATATGAGCTTTATCGATAATAGCTCGGGGTAATTCCGAGCTATTAGATTTTTTAAATATCTAGATTTTTTACAAATTTTGCATTTTTTTCAATAAATTCTCTTCTTGGTGCTATTTCATCTCCCATTAATACTGTAAATATTTCATCTGCTTTTATTGCATCATTCATAGTTACTTGTACTAAAGTTCTTGTTTCTGGATTCATTGTTGTTTCCCATAATTGATCTGGATTCATTTCTCCTAGACCTTTATATCTTTGTATTGTCATTCCATCTCTTCCAAGTTCATTTAAGTGTTGTTCTAATTGTTCATCTGTATAACAATATACATCTTTCATTCCTTTTCTTGCAAGTTTATATAATGGTGGTTGTGCTAAATATACATTTCCATTTTCTATTAAAGGTCTCATATATCTAAAGAAAAATGTTAATAATAATGTTCTAATATGTGAACCATCTACGTCAGCATCTGCCATAATAATTACTTTTCCATAACGTATTTTTGTTACATCAAAATCTGCTCCTATTCCTGCTCCTATTGCTAATATTACTGGATTTAATTTATCATTTCCATATATTTTATCTGCTCTTGCTTTTTCTACATTTAACATTTTTCCCCATAATGGTAATATAGCTTGGAACTTTCTATCTCTTCCTTGTTTTGCACTTCCTCCTGCTGAATCTCCCTCAACTATATATACTTCACAAAGAGATGCATCTTTTTCACTACAGTCTGCTAATTTTCCTGGTAAAGTTGAACCTTCTTATGCATTTTTTCTTCTTACTAATTCTCTTGCTTTTCTTGCTGCTTCCCTAGCTCTTGCAGCACTTATACATTTATCTAAAACTGCTTTAGCAACAGCTGGATTTTCTTCTAAAAATGTTGATAATTCTTCTGTCATAGCTGATTGTACTAAACCAGTTACTTCACTATTTCCAAGTTTTGTTTTAGTTTGTCCTTCAAATTGAGGTTCTTTTACTTTTACTGAAACTACTGCAGTTACACCTTCTCTTATATCTTCTCCTTGTAAATTTCCATCTTTTTCTTTTAATATATTATGTGATTTTGCATAATCATTAAATACTTTTGTTAAAGCTCTTTTAAATCCTTCTAAATGAGTTCCACCTTCTATTGTATTAATATTATTAACAAAAGAATATATATTATCAGAATATGCTGTTGTATATTGAAGGGCTATTTCTATTGGAAATTCTCCCTTTTTCTCAATATATATTGGTTTATCATGTAATTTTTCTTTGCTTTTATTTAAATACTCTACAAAAGAAATAAGTCCACCTTCGAAACAAAATTCAGCTTGTTTAACTGGTTCTTCTCTTTCATCTTTTATTGTTATTCTTAATCCTTTTGTTAAAAAGGCCATTTCCCTAAATCTATTTTCTAAAACTTCATATTCATATTCTAATGTTTCAAATATTGTACTATCTGCATAAAATCTTACTGTTGTTCCGGTTTCTTTTGAATCTCCTATCCTTGTTAGAGGTTTTACTGTTTTACCTCTTTCAAACTTCATTTGGTGAATACCACCATCTCTTTTTATTGTAACTTCTGTCCATTCTGATAAAGCATTTACAACTGATGACCCTACACCATGTAAACCTCCAGAAACCTTATATCCGCTATCTCCACCAAATTTTCCGCCAGCATGTAAAACAGTATAAACTGTTTCTGCTGCTGATATTTTTGTTTTTGGATGTATATCTACTGGAATTCCTCTTCCATCATCTTCTACTTTTATTATATTTCCTTTTTCTATTGTTATATTTATATTTTTACAATAACCTGCTAGTGCTTCATCCACAGAGTTATCCACAATTTCATATACAAGATGATGTAATCCTCTTACTGATACACTTCCTATATACATACCTGGTCTTTTTCTTACAGCTTCTAAACCTTCTAATACTTGTATTTGATCTGCTTTATACTCATGTTCAAATTTTTCCATTTATATCTATCCTTTCTACATTTGCATTTGATACTTTATACAGATTATACACCATTGTGTCAAGACTTATTTTATCAGTTGTTGTAATTAATACTTGATTATTTTTTATATTTTTTATAAATCCTTGTATTCTTTTTTTATCTAATTCAGACATGAAATCATCTAATAAAACTATTGGATATTCTTCTATTTCATCATATACAATTTCTGCTTCTGCAAGTTTTAATGAAACTATACTTGATCTCTGTTGTCCTTGTGAACCAAATATTGCTATATTTTTTTCATTTATAAATATTTCAAAGTCATCTCGATGTACACCTATAGATGTATATCCCCTTTTTATATCTAACTCTTGATTTTCTTTTAATTTTTTTATATATTCATCTATATTTTTGATATTTGATTTATATTTTATTTCGATATTTTCTTTATTTTCTGTACT
>JAZRRK010000015.1:0-30375 GCA_045650705.1 Clostridia bacterium | reverse complement strand
TAATGAAACAGATGAATCTGTTAATAAAAAAATAAAAGCAGCTTTTGAAAATGAATTAAAACCAATAGTATGTGTTGGTGAAAGTTTAGATGAAAGAGAAGCTGGAAAAACAGAAGAAATTATAACAAATCAAACTCGCTTAGCTTTAGAAGGATTATCTAAAGACCAAGTAAAAGCTACAATAATTGCTTATGAACCAATTTGGGCAATTGGAACAGGAAAAACAGCAACATCTGAAGATGCTAACAATTCTATAAAAGCAATAAGAGCAGAAATAGAAAAATTATATGGAGCAGAAGTTTCAGAAGAAGTTATTATTCAATATGGTGGAAGTGTTAAATCTTCTAATGCTAAAGAATTATTCACAACATCAGATATTGATGGTGGATTAGTTGGTGGAGCAAGTTTAAAACCAGAAGAATTTAGTAAAATAGTAAATTATGATATGTAACAGAAAAGGGGAAAACTAAATGAGCAAAAAAGTAACAATGTTAATGATTTTAGATGGATTTGGAATTAATATACAAGTAGAAGGAAATTCAGTAAAATTGGCAAATATACCACATTTAAATGAAATATTAAAAAAGAATCCATATACAATGATTCATACAAGTGGATTAGAAGTTGGACTTCCAGAAGGACAAATGGGAAATTCTGAAGTTGGACATACAAATATTGGAGCAGGAAGAATTGTATATCAAGATTTAGCAAAAATAACAAAATCAATTGAAGATGGCGATTTCTTTATGCAACCAGCATTTGTAAAAGCTATTGAAAATTGTAAAGTAAACAATTCAAAATTACACATAATGGGATTATTATCTGATGGTGGTGTTCATAGTCACAATCGTCATTTATATGCTTTATTAGAAATGGCAAAAAGAAAAGACTTTGAAGATGTATATGTACATTGCTTCTTAGATGGAAGAGATACACCGCCAGCATCAGGGGAAAACTTTATAGCAGAATTAGAACAAAAAATGGCTGAAAAAGGTGTTGGAAAAATAGCAAGCATAACAGGAAGATTTTATGCTATGGATAGAGATAAAAGATGGGAAAGAGTTCAAAAGGCATATGATGCATTAGTAAATGGAATAGGAGATAAGAGTACAAGTGCAACAAAAGCAATAGAAGACTCATATCAAAAAGAAATATTTGATGAATTCGTAGTACCAACATTAATATGTAATGGAGATGAACCAATTGCAACAATATCTGAAAATGATTCTGTTATATTCTTTAACTTTAGACCAGACAGAGCTAGAGAAATAACAAGAAGCTTAGTGGATAAAGAATTTTCAGGTTTTGAAAGAGAGTATTTTCCATTATATTATGTATGTTTTACAAATTATGATGAAACAATTGAAAATGTACATATAGTATTTAAAAAAGATGAAATAAAAAACACCTATGGTGAAATAGTTGCAAATAAAGGGTTAACACAGCTAAGAATAGCAGAAACAGAAAAATATGCCCATGTAACATTTTTCTTTAATGGTGGAGAAGAAAAACAATATAAAGGTGAAGATAGAATACTTGTGCCATCACCAAAAGTAGAAACTTATGACTTACAACCAGAAATGAGTGCTATTGAAGTAACAGATAAAGTTGTAGAAGCAATTGAAAGTCAAAAATATGATACTATAATTCTAAATTATGCAAACCCAGACATGGTAGGGCACACAGGAAATTTAGATGCAGCAATAAAAGCAATTGAAACAGTAGACACTTGCGTTGGTAGGGTAGTAGAAGCCTTAGAAAAAGTAAATGGAGTTGCATTAATTACAGCAGACCATGGAAATTCAGAACAGATGATAGATTATACTACAGGAGAACCACACACAGCGCATACAACAAATGTAGTACCATTAATATTAGTGGGAAAACAAGTTAAATTAAAAGATGGAAGACTTGCAGATTTAGCACCAACAATGCTTGACATAATGGGAATAGAAAAACCAGCAGAAATGACTGGAGAAAGTTTAATTAAAGATTAATTAGATATTAATTTTATTAAAAATATATGAGGTAATGAATAAAATGTATTTAATCGAAATGTAGGGGCGACCATTGGTCGTCCGCAGTTCGAAAAAACATTTATAAAGTTGCTTCGCAGATTTAAAAGGAGGATCTTTATGAAAGATTATTTAGCAATTGAAGAAGTAAAAGCTCTAGAAATATTAGACTCTAGAGGAAACCCAACAGTACAAGTTGAGGTTGTAACAGAAGATGGATCAAATGGAGTAGCAATGGTACCATCAGGAGCATCTACAGGAAGTTTTGAAGCAGTAGAATTAAGAGATGGAGACAAATCAAGATATTTAGGAAAAGGTGTTACAAAAGCAGTAGCTAATGTAAACGAAATAATTGCACCAGAATTAGAAGGAATGAATGTATTTGACCAAGTAGAAATAGACAAAAAATTAATAGAAATAGATGGAACAGAAAATAAAGGTAAATTAGGAGCAAATGCTACACTTGGTGTATCATTAGCAGTTGCAAGAGCAGCAGCAAATGCTTTAGGAATGAGCCTATACAAATACATTGGTGGAGTAAATTCAAAAACATTACCAGTTCCAATGATGAATATATTAAACGGTGGAAAACACGCAGACAACACAGTAAACATTCAAGAATTTATGATAATGCCAGTAGGAGCAAAATCATTTACAGAGTGCTTAAGAATGTCAGCTGAAATATATCATACACTTAAAAAAGTTCTAAAATCAAAAGGACTAGCAACAGGTGTAGGAGACGAAGGTGGATTTGCACCAAACTTATCAAGTGATGAAGAAGCATTAAAATTAATAGTGGAAGCTATAGAACAAGCTGGATTCAAACCAGGTGTAGATGTAGTATTAGCATTAGACGTAGCAAGTACAGAAATGTATGATGAAGCTAAAAAAATAGGAAAAGAAGGAAGCTACTATTTCTGGAAAACAGATGATTTAAAATCTGTAGATGAAATGATAGATTACTTAGTAGATTTAACGGAAAAATATCCAATAGTATCAATCGAAGATGGTTTATCAGAAGAAGATTGGGATGGATGGAAAAAGCTTACAGATAGATTAGGAGACAAAATTCAATTAGTAGGAGACGATTTATTTGTAACAAACATCAAGAGATTACAAAAAGGATTAGATAACAAAACAGCAAACAGTATATTAATCAAATTAAACCAAATAGGAACATTAACAGAAACATTAGATGCTATAGAATTAGCAAAGAAAAATGGATATACAGCAGTTGTATCACATAGATCAGGAGAAACAGAAGATACAACATTAGCAGATGTAGCAGTTGCAACAAATGCTGGACAAATTAAAACAGGTGCACCATGTAGAACAGATAGAGTTGCAAAATACAATAGACTATTAAATATCGAAGCAGAATTAGGAAGTGTAGCAATCTATCCAGGACTAAAAGGATTAAACAAATAGTAAAAAAATAAGTGATGAGATTATCGAAATAATCTCATCACTTGGGAGCTTAAAATTCGATTTCTACCACCGGAGTAGTTCGAATTGTAACGGTATCAGGAGATTCCTGATATGTAATCATATTAAGCTCTCTACACTCTATCTCTAAGGGGAGTCCTATCCCAAAAGAGACTTTTTCAACAAGGTATTCTTTCATACCTTTCATAAGGAAAATTTTGTTTTCCTTAGTACTTAGCAGATAAACACTGCCACTTGCTGTTTTGATTGTCATTTGTTTTTGTCCTCCAAAAAATTTTTTTTATTTTGTACATACTTAAGGTGCAAACACGAGGAAAGCTATAAGTATATATATAAATTATACAATATTTACATAAAAAAATCAAATATTGGGGTATCGCCAAGCGGTAAGGCATCGGACTCTGACTCTTGAAGGTTTCCCTAAAACTATAATTTATGAAACACTTAAAATATAAGGATTAGATGTTTTATCAAGAGTAGAAATTTGTAAAACATCTAACCAAATATCTAACCAATTTAATATCTATAAAAATATTGGGGTGTAGCCAAGCGGTAAGGCAGATGGCTCTGACCCATCGATGCGTAGGTTCGAATCCTACCACCCCAGCCAAACTCGTCGCAAACGAAATATCGCTTGCGAATTTTTTATAAAATTCGCTTAGGCGATAATCGTTGCTTCTCGTTGTTTCGCGAAAAAAATCGTTCACTGCGTTCACTAACAATTTTTCGCGAGGAATATTATTCTGCGAATGTTAAAGTATTTGAAAGAACATTTGCAGATTTATTTTTTGTGTCTTTTTCTAAATGTGAGTAAATATTAGCAGTAGTAGAATAGGTAGAATGACCAAGCCAATCTTGAATTTCTTTCATTGGTATTCCTTTTGCTAATAAAAGACTTGCACAAGAATGTCTTAAATCGTGAAATCTAATCTTTCTTAAAATATTTTTATTTTTTCTCATAATTAAAGAAAAATGGTCTGTTACATATTCAGGTCTAAATAATTTACCCATACAATCAACACATATATAATCTAAATATTTTTTATTATAACTATTTCCACATAATTGTTCGTTTTTATCAATTTGTTTTTTATGTTCTTCTAAAAGAACAACGATATCATCAACTAGGGGCAAAGTTCTATAACTAGATTGATTTTTTGTTTTATCTTTTAAAAGTAAAACCCTTTTATTATCTTTTCTAGTTTCAATAGCTTTGTGCCTAATAGTAATAGTTCTATTTTCAAAATCAAATGCGTCCCATTTTAAACCTAGAACTTCACTTCTTCTTAATCCATAAAAACTTGTGAGATAAATAACTATTTTTAAAGGATCTTCTCTTATCAATTCAAATAGTGTATTTAATTCGGATTGAGAGTAAAAGCCACCAATAAATTGTTCCTTTTTAGGTCTTTCAACTCTATCAGCAGGATTACTTAATATTAAATCTAATTTTAAAGCTGTTTGTAGAGCTTTTCTAATAACATTATGATAGTGTAGAACGGTATTTCCTGTTAATTCTTTTAAGAATAAAGAATTATAAAATGCTTGAATATCTAAAAGGTTTCAAATCATTTAATAATATGTTTTTATCTTTAAAGAAAGCACAAGTCTTATTTACAATAACATTATAAGAATCGTATGTATTTTCCTCTATTGTGTTTTTTATAGAAAGCAACCATTCTTTTAAATATGTTATAAATAGTTTATCTTCGCTATTAGATTTATTAGAATTTAATTCTTCTTTAAAAGAAGATAATGTTTCTTGCATTTTTTGATTTGCTAATCTCTTATTATTGCCTTTTTCTGATAATCCTGTAGAAACCCATTTTTGTTTTCGTTTTCCGTTGATATCTTTATAGTTTAAAACAACTTGATAAATATTATTTTTTGTCTGTAGGCTTGCTGTTATATTCATTAAAACTCCTTTCTTTTTTATAACAGATTAGATTTAACCTACTATTGATATGATGATAATACCATGTAAGTAAATTAAAATCTAGGGTCTATTTTCATCCACTAAGTATGAAATAATATTAGCTTTTGGTATTTTGTATTCTCTACCGATTTTTAATGATTTGATAGTATTTTGCTTTACTAACCTATAGGCAAGAGTAATGCCAATACCAAGCATATCTTTTAATTGATTAATATTTACAACATCTGGATATGAAGTTCTTGATTATATCGGTCAATATCTTGTTTTACTATTTTTGTAACATAAGAGGGTACAACATTTAAATCTTTAGCTATTTTGCTAGGTCTTTCGTGTAAATCATAAAATTTAGTTATTATTTGTTCTTTAGTGCTCAATTTATATCACTCCTTTCAAGGTGAAATTTTTGTCCATCACTTTTGGATACAGTTTTTCTATTGACAAACCTTTATCAATGGTTTATAATCATTATAATTGATAACGGATAAAAATGCAAATTTTTTGGGCTAAAATGCTTAAAAATTGATAACAATAGCATTTTATAAATTTTAAAAAAGGAATTGATAACATGAGAGATATTAAAAAAGTTAGATTAAATGAAGTTAGAGTAGTTTTTGACAGTACAAACAAAAAGGAATATCACTACACAAATGTAGGTGGATATAAAGAAGAATATGAACTAGGAGATTTTCTAGAAGAATTTTTAAATTATGATAATCTTTTTGATAATGAAAGACTTAGAAAGATAGTAGATTTTTGTTTTAATCTTGATAACATAGAAAAATTAAACAAATTAACACCATTTCAAAGATATTGTATTTATATGCATTCAAGAGATATCGATGTAGATGAAAACGATTTAGTGAAAGATATAAAAATAAACTTGGATTTAGATTTGAATTTTGATTTAGATGTAGGGAAAATAAAAGAAAGAACAATATTTGCAATAGTTGAAAGAGAAATTTCTAATGTAAATCATTTTATATCATATTCATTTAAAGATTTTGAAAGTTATTGCTTTATGTCTTTACTACATATTTTTAATACGAATATAACTATAAAGAAATGTAAAAATTGTGGAGTATATTTTATTCCTATATGGAGAAAAGATGAAGCATATTGTTGTTTGTGTAAGGGAGAAGGTGCTACTGCACAATGGAAAGAATCATTAGAACTATATGATTGGAAGAAATTACATAGACAAATATATCAAAGTAAACAAATGAAAGCTAGAAGATATTCTGATATTGATAAATATAGAAGAGATTTCAAAGCTTTTCAAGAAACTTATAAAGAAAAGAAGAAAGATTTTATGGATAATAAAATAACAGAAGAAGAATTGATAGAATGGTTAAATGAGCAGAAAAAATAATTTGGTTAGACTACACACACTTCCATATATTAAAATATATATGGAGTATTATAACAATACTTTACTTTAATAATCTATATAAAATATAAAGAGATGAAGAACAACAAAATTGTTATTTTCATCTCTTTATTGCAAGTTAGAAACCTTCTGTAGCCAAAACAGTGAGAAGTAATGAAAAATAGGTCATTCTGTCAGATTCTTCTTTTTCAGTTCCTTCTGCATCATGCACATCGACTACTTTAACATCAAACATTCCTTTGAGAAATGCTATTTTTTCGCGGAAGGTTTGAAAATCATAGTTGTCTTCAATTACTTTATCAGCTTCTTCAGCAGAAGTTGATATTTTAATTAAAGTTTTAACCATCTCTCTACTTGCTTTCATCTTTTTTCCTCCTTAAAATATTAATTTTATAATAAAAGCCTCGAGTCATCCTGAAAAACAGGATATCAAAAAATTGACATAATTATCTTATCATAAAAAGCTCTATTTTTCAATATTTTTAGGAAAATTAACTTATGCTTGAAAAATAATATTATAAAAAGACGGAGAGAACAAAAAAATTCTCTCCGTTTATTAATGACTTTCATAGCAAAAAGCTATGGACACTAATGTAATCATAGTATATGTAAAAACAATACTTTTTATGTATAAAAAAACGATAGCCTTTTGGGCTATCGGATTCTAATGATTTCATCCCATAAGGGATGGACACTAATGTTTTATTAATTTAATTATAAACTATTTTCACGCATAAATCAAGTATTTGCAGTAAAATTATTGATTTTGTAAAGGACGTAATTTGTATAAACTTTCTAATTGTTCATTGATTTTGTTCCAATCATTTTGAGATATAGTTACTAAAGTCCCTTTTTTTCTATAAGGATTGGCAAATCTTAATTTACTTACGACTCTTAATTGTTCTACTAATACAGTTGAGTAAATTTCTTCTAAATCTATATGATACCAATAATTATCATTTAATCTTTTTGAAGTTAATGGTAATATTGTAAATACAGGAGAAGCAGAAGAAGTTTTTACAACAAGAACAGGTCTTAATTTATTTTGTTCACTACCAATATTAAGTCCTAAATTACACCAATAAATAAAATTATTATATATAGGAAATTTAGGCATTTCAGAGTTATATCTTAAATTTGCCTTATCTTTAGTCCATTGTGCAAACTCAATGGTATCATCATTATTTATATTTTGTAATATGCTTTCAGTTTCTTCTAAATTACCATGTATTTCTTCGTTCATATTTCACCTCGTTTTCAAAGTATATCACAGAAATGGTAATAATAAAAGAAAAATCTGGAAATTTCTAGAATATATTTACCATGTACACAACAATATTTGCAAATTATGTAAAACTGTGATAAAATATGATATGTCAAGCAAAAAGCTTAAATAAAATATAACAGGAGGAAAATGGACATGAAGGAAACTTTGAGAGAACGGGAATATTCATCAGTACCAATAGAAGGAAAATGGTTTAGGGTAAATCCTGTGGCTATTGACCAAAATCTATTTAAAGAAGAAAGAGAAAATTCAAGGCAAGAGAAAACAAGACAGCTCATTTTGGAAGCTTTTGAAAAAATGAAAAAGAATTCGAAATATGCTAGGACATTTAAAACTATGATTCCCACAAAAACATGGGAAGAAAGAAGTATTAGTGAACATGAAATGTTAGCTAATGAGTTGGGTGACCATATAGCAGATTGGGTTGAACAGGCACTAGAATGGGCACAACGAATTTATAATGGAGAGTCGTGGGAAGATATCTGTAACAAGAAAGATATGGCTAACTGGTATAGGTTGGTATACTGGAAGAACGGATATCCAGGGATTGTAGGCGGTTCGCGTCATTACCTATATGACTTTTCATCGTCTGACGTTTGCACCAATCCTAACGACGTTAAAAAATTTATCTACAACAAGATTGTGCCATTAGTTGCGGATTATGATGACTAATTATTTCCAAATTTAATCAAAGTACAAAGAGAGAAACTAAAATTAGTTTCTCTCTTTAACGTTTACGAACGTCATTATTGTCAAAATACTTTAAGTATGGTATAATTAGATGGAAAAATCATAATTTTCATTGCCATGACACAAAAAAATACATTTAAGGGAGGATAAATATCTATGGCAAAAGCAACTATTGTTAGAATCATAAGTCTCAATGAAAATGGTGCAGAAGTTATAACTGATGCTGGAAAGTCATTTCTTGTCAATTCATTTGCACCCAAGAATGGAGTTCTTATCATAACAGCTCCTATGGGGAATATGACAATTTATGAACTTGCTGAAATTGTTTCAGGATGTTTTGATGCCAATTCTACATTTGTTAATGTATACTGGGTTACATTTACGTTTAACACGATTACAGTAACTGTAACTCTCGGTGAAGCTTTAGGAAGTCCTGATTATGTAGTAAGCAAGTGGAAAAAGGCTTGGGATGATGATCTTCAATGGTAACAATAGAAAAAGGGAAACTTCGGTTTCTCTTTTTGCTTTGTGTAAGTTAATGATAAATTTTGTAAGTGTTTGATAACATTTGCAAATTATGTAAAACTATGATATAATATAAGCCAATGAGCAAATTGCTTAAATAAAAATATAACAGGAGGAAAACGGACATGAAGGAAGTAACTTTGCGGTTAAGTGATGGACAAAAATTGACTTTTAAAAACGTAGAAGAAATTTCTGTTTTTGAAATTGATGTTAAACCTAAAGTGCCAAAAGCAACAGAAGTTGCTCAAAAGCCACAAGAGGGAAAATGGTTTTGTGTAAATCCTTTAGATATTGATCAAAATCTCTTTAAAGAAAAGAGGGAAGATTTACATGAAGAGAGAACAAGACAGCATATTTTGAAAGCTTTTGAAAAAGTAAAGAAGGATTCAAAATATACTAGACCTTTTAAGACAATGATGCCTGAGAAAACTTGGGACAGCAAAAGTATTGGAGAACTCAAAAAGTTAGCTACCAAGTTGGGAGATCACAATGCGGATTGGGTTGAACAATATCTTGAATGGGCACAGAGAATAGCAAACGGAGAATCGTGGGAAGATATCTGCCATATCCCAGATACTGCTAATTGGCATAGGCTGATAGTATGGAGCCAAGAATACGGACACGCAGGTATGGTAGGTGGTGCGTATGATTGTAAGTGGCCAGCCACTTGCATGTTTGACTATGGTCAAAATGATGACTCTACTATATTAGACAAAGCTGTGCCATTAGTTGTGTCTTATGATGTCTAAAACTGTTCACTGTTAAAGCAAAGGAGAACAAGGAGAGAAGCTAAATTTAGCTTCTTTCTTTGTTTGTATAATATATTTTTTACAAAGTTTAAATAAATAATAAATTAGAACACTTCGGTTTTTCTTTTTGCTTTGTGTAAGTTAATGATAAAGTTTGTAAGTGCATGTGTTTGATAGCATTTGCAAATTATGTAAAATTATGGTACAATGTGTGCTGATATAGGTAAGACCTGTGTCTTAAAACCTTTTTTCACTAATTAGTGAGAGGGAATTAACCTCTAGCTTCTTAGTTTAACTTATATAAATCAATACTTCAATAAAAGTAATAAGGAGGAAACAATATGCATAACTATGAAGAAATTCTTAAAGAGGGTTCAAAGGCTTTCAAATTAATGAAACGGCTAAGGAAACATGCCAGTATATGTTTTACGGAGGGAGATTTTAAATATGAAGCAGTAATGTCTAATATATCTGCTTTGGAAAACCTTTTTAAACCATATGCACTCGAATTAGAGAGGATTGAGGAAGAAAGAAAACAGCACGAACTTAGACTCAAACAGATTTGTGCTGAAGAAGGTCATATTGGTGAATGGAAAGAAGAACACTATGTAATCAAAGATTGGATGGGCGATCTTTCCGATAGACAATATGTAAGTATTCCTCGAGTTAGATGGATTAGGACATGTACAAGGTGCGGAGAGCAAGAAGTGTCCGAAACAGAGCCTGAAGAAGTGAAAAAACTTCGAAAAAGAAAAGAAATCGAGGAAATGGAAGAAAAGCTTAAGAAAATGAAATCAGAGTTATGATGAGAATCAGCAGAGACCTTCATTTTGGAGGTCTCTTGCTTTATACAAATTTATAATTCCAAATCATCATACTCTAATTCTTATTCATATTTAATTTGTTCTTCAGGATTAATATAAGTATCAGTTTCTCTTTGAAAATCTCTAATAAAATCTTCTTCAGAAGACACAGCGAACTTTTTACATACCCACTTAATAAATTTATTAAGTGTTTTTTCAAAAGTTTTGATAACTTTTCTTAAAAACTTATTATCTTTTTCCAAGTGATAGATTTTATCTTCATATTTATTTTCAACTTTTTTTATTTCTTGTTTTAGTTTAATAGAATAATCATTTTCTAATGTTCTAAAATTTTCCTTAATTTCTTTATTTTCTGCTAAAATAGATTGTCTTTCTTTTTCATATTTTTCAGCTTTATCAACTAATCTACATTGTTTATATAATTCGTGGTGTAGGGAACAATTTTCTTCGTGTAATTTTTCTATTAATTTATCTTTAGGTTTTATAATTAATTCTTCAATTTTCTCATCTCTACCAAGCATTAATTTATTAAAATCCTTTATATTAGGTACATCTGGTAATTGTAATTCAATATCTTGAAGTAATGTTTTTGAATTTTCAAAAACTATTTATCAATAGTAGATTATCTGTTATAATAAGTTCATAAATAACATCTAACCAATATCTAACCAAAACATAAAAAAATATGTTATTTTATAAATGTCGTTAAATAGTAAGTTAGATAAAATAGTAGGGGGAAATGCTTGAGATAGAGCCTTTTTAAGAGGTATTATATAACAATAAATAATAAAATATATAAAACACTTTAAAAGACTCTGACTCCGACATTTCCTAGGTTCGAATCCTAGTACCCCAGCCACAAAACTTGCCTAACGGCAAGAGTGAATAATGAATAGTTAATAGTGAATAGTATACAATTTTTTTGAGTACATTATTATATTAACTCTTAACTAAAGAAATAGCGCGGTTCCAAACTGTTGGACAAATCCGCGCTTTTCTTTTTAGTTAATTCGGCCTCCTGTAAGAGCCCAGTTGACTACATAGTAGCCATTATCGAGCTCGACCCAGTAGTCTTTTACGTTACCATCAGGTAAGTAAAGCTCTTCTGGTTCATAGGTATATCCAGTAGTTGTTACTAACTGTCCATTTTTGAGGGTACCTACGATAGGAGCATTTGTTCCAGGACCTTCGCGAAGGTTTACTTCCTTTGCTACGATCCGGTAGTTTGCTCCGTCTAGCTCTTGGTAATATCGACGTTGCCAATCAACTTCGTGGTTAGCGACTGCAACAGCTATAATGATTATAATTATTGCTGCTACTGCAATGAGACCAATTATTGAGTTTCTAGTTCTGTTTTTCATGATGTGAAATCCTTTCTAAAATACCCTAAGTGGGTTTAATTACTTTAATTATAGCATAAATCCTACTAAAGTTCAAATTAACAAGCACTTGATGCCAATAAAACTCTAATTTTAAGAATGATAAAACAAAAAAATATTAGTATCATAAAAAACTCTTTTAATAAATATAATTAACTATATTTATAGAAAGGAGTTTTTTATTTTGAGAAAAAAGATATTTTGTTTAGTATTTTCTTTATTGATAGTTTTGTTTTGTAGTTCTGTTTATGCAGCAGATGATGCTTATAGTTTTGATATAAGTTATACGGGGGATATAATAGAAGACCAAGATAAAGATGCTACTGTAATATTGCAAGCAACAGAAGGAACAGTATATTCTAATGTAAGAATTAAAGTAGATTTTATATCAGGACCAGCTAAACCTACTATATTAGCTTATGATAGTGCAGGAATAGGATATAACATAGCTGAGTTAGGATATTGGGGACCTGAGACTGGATTCGCTGTAGGAGGAACTTTTAAGAATGAAACACCAATAGTTGCTACATATTCGGAAGCTGGAACATATGTAGTACAATTAACTTTAATAGACTTAAATAATAATAATGAAGTAATTACTGCAAAACAATTTACACAAACAGTATTATCAGCTACACCGTCTGCAGATACAAATAATACGGTAGAAAATACAACTGATGGAAATAATGTAATAGAAGAAATACCACAAACAGGAACTAGTATATGGGTTTATTTAAGTATAATATTAGGTATAATTGCTGTAATATATATAATACCAAGATTAAGAAAAGATTAGAATAAATATAATTAATCACATTTATAATTCTATTTTCATAATATATATGAAAATAGAGTAATAAGGGTGATTAATTTGAAAAGTAGAGTAGTAATAATGAGCAAAAGAAAATATTTAGCTATATTTTCTTTTGCGTTTATTTTTGCTATTATGGTTTCAATTTCAATGTCAATGGTATCAATTTCAATGGGGACGGAAAGGTTTGATAGTAATTATGCAAAATATGATTATCTTATTGCGCAAAATGAATGTCAAACTTCTCCGTCCCCATTAACACAAACAACTAGTAGCAATATAAATAAATTGGAGATAAAAGAAATTGAAGGGACTGCAGTAATTGGAAAATTAGAGATTCCAAAAATAGATTTAGCTACATATATATTATCAGATACAACTAAAGAAACGTTAAATAAATCTATTACAAAACTTTGTGGACCAAAAGTAAATGGAGTAGGTAATTTATGCATTACGGGGCATAATTATCATAATAATAGAATGTTTGGAGATTTAAAAGATTTAGATATAAATGATAAAATATATATAACAGGGACAAAAGGAGATAAAATAGAATATGTAGTATATGCAATTGATAAAGTATATCCTAAAGAGATACAGTGTTTATCACAAGATACACAAGGAGAGAGACAAATTACTTTAATAACATGTACAACAGGTGCAATTAAAAGATTAATAGTAAAGGCAACTGAGGTATATGATTAAATTTATAGCACATTTTTTGTAAAACTACTGCATTTTTACAAAAAATGTGCTAAAATAGTATATGTGAATTTAATGGAGGAGATATATGTTAGAAATTTTAGAACATACAATTATAGATAATTTTAAGCTTATACCATTTTTATTTGTAACATACATAATAATGGAATTGATAGAACATCATGCAGGAGAAAAAACAGAAAAAATAATAAAAAAATCTGGTAAATTTGGGCCAGTATTAGGAGCTCTTTTAGGTGTAGTTCCACAATGTGGGTTTTCGGCAGTTGCATCCAATTTTTATGCAGCAAGAATTATAACAAGAGGTACACTTATTGCTATATTCCTATCAACATCTGATGAGATGCTACCTATTTTAATATCAGAAGGTGCAGAAATTGGGTTGATTTTGCAAATATTAAGTATAAAAGTATTAATAGGAATGACAGTAGGATTTTTATTAGACTTATTTCAAAGAAAAAAAGATACTAGAATGAAAAAAGAACATAATGAAATACACACAATTTGTGAGCATGAACATTGTCATTGTGAAGAAGAAGGAGTTGTAAAATCTGCACTTAAACACACAATTCAAATATTTTCATATATATTTATAATAAGTTTTATATTGAATGGAGTAATACATTTAGTAGGTGAGGATAATATTGCAAAACTTATGGTTAAGACTCCATTTGTAGGTTCATTTATTGCATCACTTATAGGAATAATTCCAAACTGTGCAAGTTCAGTTATTTTAACAGAATTATATATAGCAAATATAATTACAATAGGTTCAATGATAGCAGGATTACTTGTAAATTCAGGTATTGGATTACTAGTATTATTTAAGGTAAATAAGAATTATAAAGAGAATTTATCAATACTATTAATATTATATGTAGTAGGTGTAATATCAGGAATTGTTTTAGATTTAATTATATAAATTAAAGAGAGGAACGCATAATGAAAAAGATTTATTTTGTATTAACATATTCGGGCACAATTTTAGGTAGAATTATAAGATTTAAAACAGGAAAAATATATACACATGTGTCAATATCATTAGATGAAAATTTAGAGAAAATGTATTCATTTAGTAGATTAAATCCATACAATTGCTTTGTTGGTGGATTTATGCATGAAAAGTTAAACGAAGGGTGTTTTAAAAGATTCAAAAATACAAGAGCAAAAATTTGTTATATAGAAATAACAGATTATCAATATGAAAAGTTACAAGCTCAAATAGAATCATTTAAAAAGAATAGATTTAAATATAAATTTAATGTATTAGGTTTAACATATATATTATTTGATAAAGAAATACATAGAGAGAATTATTTTTATTGTGCAGAATTTATAAAATATATACTAGGTAAATCTAATGTAAATATAAAGCTACCTAATATGCCAAGACCAGAAGACTTTGAACAATTAAAAAATTCAAAAGTTGTATATAAAGGATTACTAAACAAATACAAAGTTGCTAATTTACCAGTGCTAGACACAGCAAAAGTTAGCTAAAAATAAAGGAAATGAGAAATATGGATAGATTTAAATCCACCCAAAAAGCAAGTATTATAGGAATAATAGGAAATATATTTTTACTATGTATAAAATCTGTTATAGGAATAATTACAAGAAGTCAAGCAATGATAGCAGACAGTGTTAATAGCGCAGGAGATATATTTTCTTCTCTAATGACTTTTATTGGAAATAAAATTGCAAGTAAGCCAAAAGATGATGACCATAATTTAGGACATGGAAAAGCAGAATATATTTTTTCAATGCTTGTAAGCATATCAATGATACTTGTATCTATAAAATTATTGGAAAGTTCAGTAAAAGCTTTATTAAATCCTACAGAATATAAGTTTTCAGTGTGGTTGGTTGTAGTATGTATAGTTACTATAATTATAAAACTATTATTATATATCTATACTCATACTTTAGCAAAAGAGCACAATAATATATTACTAGAAGCTAATGCAAAAGATCACATAAATGACTGTCTTGTTACTTTTTTTAACCTTATAGCATCATTACTTAGTTTATTAGGAATAATATGGTTTGATGGAGTAGTTGGAATAGGGATTTCTATATGGATATTATGGACAGGTGTAAATATATTTTTTGAAAGCTATAATGTGTTAATGGATAAATCTATTAGTGAAGAAAATAAACAAAAAGTTTTAGATATAGTAAAAAAATATAAAGAAATAAAAAATGTGCAACATTTTAATGCAACACCAGTAAGATATAAATATCAAATATCTTTTACAATATATGTAGACGGAAATTTATCTACATTTGAAAGCCATGATATAGCAAATAGGCTAGAAAAAGAGTTAGATAAATTAGATGAAATATATTTGGCTGTAATTCATGTAAATCCAATAAAAATAAAAGAGGATAATTAGCATTAAAAATAGAACATAAAGTCCGCCCAATCTCGTTGGTGTTATATATGTTTTGTTCTCATAAAAAGCAGTCAACATGGCTACGAGGGTAATCCGTAAGCCGTTGGCTTGTTGCCTGTTTTTATTCGAAAAAAATATATAACACCTGCGTTGGGCTAGATTATTCTAGACAAGGGGTGATTATCAAAAAAATATATAAGATATAAAACAAGAAAATTAAAAATAAAATTTAGGGGGAATAAAAATGTCAAAGAAAATATTAATGCCATTAATAATTATATTAATTTTAGTAGTAGCAGTAGGAGTAGTATTATCATTAAAACCAAAAAAAGAAAAAAATATAGAAGGAACATTAGAAGAGATAATGACAAAAGTTTATGCAGGAATTTCAGAGGACAACCTTCCAATGATGCTTACAAACATGGAGGTGACAAGTGAAACTGCTGAATATTATTTAGGAACAGCAGAAATAGATTTTAAAGAAGCTTTAGTAAGTGAATCAGGAGTAGGTTCAATAGCACACTCTGTAGTTTTAGTAAGATTAAATGATGCAAGTAAAGCAGAAGAAACAGTTACAAAAATAAAAGAAAATGCAGATCCAAGAAAATGGATTTGTGTTGAAGCAAGTAATGTAGTAGTTAAAAGTAAAGGAGATTTAGTAATTCTAATAATGAGCAATGAAGATTTAGCTCCAAAGTTAGATGCTAATTTTGAAGGTTTAGAATAATGGTATTTTCTAGTATAATATTTATATACTATTTTTTACCAATGTTACTTATAGCATATTACATATTTCCAAGGAAAAGTCGTAATATTATGTTGTTAATTTTCAGTTTACTATTTTACTTTTATGAAGAAAGAAACATAGTATTAATAATTTCATGTATTGCGAATTATTTCCTTGGAATGTTAATTGGAAAAGATAGAAATAAGCTATATGTAACATTAGGAATAATCGGCAATATTGCTATGCTCGGATATTATAAGTATAGCAATTTTTTTATAGAGAATATAAATAATATAACAAATGCAAATTTATCTTATTTAAGTATTATTTTACCACTAGGAATAAGTTTTTTCACATTCCAAAACATCAGCTATCTAGTGGATGTATATAGAGGAGATACAAATCCGCAAAAAAATATACTTAAGTATGCAACATATATAACACTATTTCCACAGCTTATAGCAGGACCAATAGTAAGATATAAAGATGTAGATGAAGAATTAAGTAAGAGAAAAGAGAATTTTGATGATTTTGCAAATGGAGTAAAAAGATTTGTTGTGGGACTATCCAAAAAAGTATTAATATCAAATACAATTGGAAGTATGTGTGTAATATTAAATGAAATGGCTAATAAGACTATATTATCACATATATTAGAAGCGGTAGGATATACTTTACAACTATATTTTGATTTTTCAGGTTATAGTGATATGGCAATTGGACTAGCTCTAATGTTTGGATTTCATTTCAAAGAAAACTTTAATTATCCGTTGATTGCAACAAGTATCACAGACTTTTGGAGAAGATGGCATATATCATTATCATCATTTTTTAGAGATTATGTGTATATTCCATTAGGTGGTAATAGAGTAAGCAAAATTAAATGGATACGTAACATTTTTATAGTATGGTTACTGACAGGATTTTGGCATGGAGCAAGCTGGAATTTTATATTATGGGGAGTATATTTCTTTGTATTTTTGCTATTAGAAAAACTATTTTTAGGTAGATACTTAAAAAATGGTGTATTATCTCATATATACACATTGGTCATAGTTGTGTTTAGCTTTGTAATATTCAATATGCCAGATTTAAATAGCATAGAAGAATATTTTAAAAGTCTTGTAGGATTAAATGGTATACCGTTTGCAAATAAAGAGTCGATATATTATTTGAAAAATTATATTACTATAATTTTAATATCATGCATATCTGCAACACCATTTATTAGAACTGTTTCAAATAAAATTAAAGATAAGAAGATATTAGGGAAAGCCTTAAATGTGGCAGAACCGATATGTTTAATGGGACTTTTGGTAATGTGCACAGCATCATTATTATCTAATTCATTTAACCCTTTTATTTATTTTAGATTTTAAAAGTTTTAAAGATAAGTGACGTTTGGGGTTGTTGTGCCCGGAAAGGAATGAGGCTAGGAATGAAAGAAAAAGTAGTTTCCATAACATTTATAATATTCATAATTGGATTTTTTATGGCAAGTTTTGTTTTAGAAGATGAACTTTTATCAAAATTTGAAAGAAGAAAACTTGCTCAAGCTCCAAAATTAAATAATGACTTTGTTTCAAATTTGGATGATTATATAATTGACCAATTTCCTTTAAGAGATGAATTTATAAACCTAAATTCAAACATAAATAGAAAAATATGGCAAATAAAAGATTATAATGATGTTTATGTGAAAGATGGATTAATATATGATATAAATTATCCACTAAATGAAAAGCAATGCATTAATTTTTCTAACAAGGTAAATCATATAATAGACAAAGATTTGCAAAATTCAAACGTATATTATGCAATAATACCAGATAAAGAATATTTTTTAAGTGATGAAGAATATTTAAAAATAGATTATGAAGTATTAAAAGATAAAGTTAGAATAGTTGCAGAATACATAGATATAATGCAGGAATTAAAGGTAGAAGACTATTATCGTACAGATATACATTGGAAGCAGGAAAACTTACAAGGAGTAGTAAAAGCGATAATAGAACAAATGGGAAATACTTACTTAGATTTACAATATAGTTACCATAAATATGAACCTTTTTATGGAGCATCATATTCTAAATCAGGAAATGCAGTTAAACCAGATGAGTTAATATATTTGAAAAATGAGTATACAGACAAAGCAATAATAAAACATTTAGAATATGGAAAAAAAGATGTTTATGATTTGGAAAAAGTAGATGAAATGGATTCATATGACATATTTCTATCAGGTGCAAGTAGTTTAATAGAAATAACAAATCCACTAACAACAAATAACAAAGAACTAATAATATTTAGAGATTCATTCTCAAGCAGTTTAGTACCACTTTTAATACCATATTATAGTAAGATAACTTTAATAGATTTAAGGTATATAAATTATGATATAGTATCTAGTATGTTAGATTTTGAAAATAAAGATGTGCTATTTATATATAGTGCACAGGTAATAAATAGTAGTAATTTGCTAAAAGTAAATTTTTGAAATTTTGGAAAATATTAAATTTAAAAAACAACATAAAAATCAAGAAAAGGTACAATAATAATACTATAAAAATTAAATAGGAGGTAACAGATGAAAACAATAAATGCAATAGCTTTAACAGTTGCTATTATTGGATGCGTAAATTGGGGATTAATTGGACTTTTTAATTTTAATTTAGTAGAAACATTATTTGGGGATGTATCTTTTTTAAGCAAATTAATATATATAGCAGTTGGAATAGCAGGAATATGGTCAATAGCATTCTATAACAGAGTTACTGATGAAAATGCAGAAAGAAATTAATATTAAAAATGAATGAATTAACAAAAATTAATTCATTCATTTTTTTGACTTAGCTATTTGCAAATTTTTGCTTAACAGTATCAATTTTTGTTTGTTCTACGTTTTGCATTTGATACCAACCTTTTTCAGCCATTAAATTATATAATTTATTTTGAATATCTATTGATTCATTTAAAGCGTCTTTAAAAGTAGCGTGAACATTTGCTGTTGTAGCTTCAAGAGTTGCATGTAAATATAAATCACAAACTCCTTTAATTACTAATAATTCTTTTTCCATTATATCTTTATCTTCCATAAGTGCCTCCTTATAATAAATTTAAAAACTTATTAAACAAGTCTGTATGTTTTTTTTCTAATTGTTGTATATAGTTAGAAAGAGTAACATCAGACAATTGAGCAGTTGCTTTTGTACTACAAGTTTTCATAAAAGTTTCACGTGCTAGAGCATCCTCAACATATAAAAGTTCTTTACTAGTCATAACAACTATCATTCCTTTCTTGATATTAGTCTAGTGTTATATACACCTAAACATATGGTTTCCAAATTGAATAAATATATACCAATTTTTCTCAATTTATCTATGCAAATTTTATATAATTTGATATAATGTGTAATAATTATTTGAGGAAGGAGTATTTCTTCACATGAAAAAAGAAAAATTGATATTCAAGGTATGACTTGCAGTAGCTGTTCCTCTCATGTAGAAAAAGCAGTAATAAAATTAAATGGTATTCAAAATGTAAATGTAAATTTATTATTAAATAATATGATTGTAGAATATGATGATAAAATAATAAATAATGAAAGTATTATGAAAGCTGTACAGGATGCAGGATATGGTGCGACTTTATCTACTGATGAAATTAAAAACAAAAATAATAGTATAGACACAAAAAGCACAATAAAAAGTATGAAAAAAAGGTTAGCAGTATCAATATGTTTTTTAATACCACTTATGTATATAGCAATGCATAATATGTTAGAAATATATCTTGGAATACCAACACCGAAAATTGTAAAGTCATTTTTTAGCAATACTATTAATTTTGGAGTTGTACAATTTTTACTTTTATTGCCGATAATATATGTAAATAGAAATTATTACATAATTGGTTTTAAAAAATTATTTAAAAGAAAGCCTAATATGGATTCCTTAATTGCAATAGGAAGTTCAGCTGCAATAATATATGGAATAATTGCAATATATATGATTATCTATGGACTAATACATAACAGAATGGATATAGTACAAAAATACTCTATGGATATGTATTTTGAATCAGCTGGTATGATATTAACTTTAATTACTCTAGGAAAATATTTGGAAACAAAGTCTAAAGGAAAAACAAGTGATGCAATAACTAAATTAATTAATTTAAGTCCTAAGACAGCGATTGTTGTTAGAAATAATCAAGAAATACAAATAAAAGTAGAGGAAGTTTTAAAAGATGATATTGTGTTAGTAAAACCAGGAGAAAACATTCCAGTAGATGGAATTATTATTGATGGAGAATCATCAGTAGATCAATCTAGCATAACAGGAGAAAGCATTCCTGTTCAAAAAAGCTTAGGAGATAATGTAATATCTGGAACGATTAACAAAAATGGTTTTTTAAAAATAAAAGCAACAAAAGTAGGTAATGATACAACACTTTCACAGATAATAAAATTAGTAGAAGAAGCGAGTAACTCAAAAGCGCCAATATCAAAGTTAGCAGATAAAGTAAGTGGTATATTTGTACCAATTGTAATTACAATTGCAATATTAGCTACAATAATTTGGATATTAGTTGGTTATAGTTTTGAATTTGCTTTAAGTATTGGAATTGCAGTTTTAGTAATATCTTGTCCATGTGCATTAGGATTAGCTACACCAGTAGCAATAATGGTTGGAACAGGGAAAGGTGCACAAAATGGAATATTAATAAAATCAGCAGAGAGTTTAGAATTATTGCACAAAGTAGACACAATAGTTTTTGATAAAACTGGAACATTAACTCAGGGAAAACCAAGAGTAACTGATATTGTTTCAAATATAGAACAAAATAGTTTATTAAAAATAGCAGGAAGTTTAGAAAAAAAATCAGAACACCCATTGGCACAGGCAATATTAGAGACAGCAGAAGAAAATGGAGTTAATTTAATAGAAACAAAATGCTTTAACTCAGTTTCTGGTAGAGGTGTAACAGGAGAAATAGACGGAACAACCTACTATGGAGGAAATAAAACATTTATACAAGAAAATAATATAAATATAAATCAATTCGAAAAAAAAAGCAATAATCTTTTAAATCAAGGAAAAACAGTATTGTATTTTGCAGATAATAATTCAGTAATAGGTATAATTGCATTAGCAGATACAGTAAAATATACAAGTTATAAAACCATACAAGAGTTAAGAAAGAAAAATATAGATGTTGTAATGATTACTGGAGACAATAGTATTGTTGCAGAAACAATAGGAAAACAACTAGGAATAGAAAATATTGTATCAGAAGTATTACCACAAGAAAAAGAAAATGAAGTAAGAAAATTGCAAGAACAAGGAAAAAAAGTAGCTTTTGTTGGAGATGGAATAAATGACAGTCCAGCACTTGTAAGGGCAGATGTAGGACTAGCAATTAGTTCAGGTACAGATATTGCAATAGAATCAGCAGACATTGTATTAATGAAGAATGATACTTTAGATGTAGTAACTGCAATTGATTTAAGTAAAACTGTTATTAGAAATATAAAAATTAATTTATTCTGGGCATTCTTTTATAACAGTATAGGAATACCAATTGCAGCAGGACTACTATATCCAAGGCTAGGAATAAAATTAAGTCCAATGATTGGAGCAGCAGCAATGAGTTTGAGTTCAGTTTGTGTTGTTACAAATGCACTAAGAATAAGAAAATTCAAAACAAATTTTAAAAAGGAGGAAAAGAAGATGTTTATAAAAATAGTAACAATTGAAGGAATGCAATGTAATCATTGTAAGATGTCAGTAGAAAAAGCATTAATTTCTATTAGTAATGTTATAAAAGTAGAAGTAGATTTAAAAAAGAAAAATGCAAAAATAGAGTCTGAGCAAGAAATAGAAAATGATAAAATAAAAGCTGTAATAGAAGAACAAGGATTTAAAGTAATAAACATTATATAAAATTTTAATAAATACTTGTAAAAAAAATACAAATATTGTATAATAATACAGAAATAAGGGAGTAATTAGCATAGAAAAATATGTAATAAAGTCAACATACACCGATACATTAATATCTGGCTTTATTTTAAATAATGAGACTTGTTTGCAATTATAGGTTGCAAACAAGGTCTTTTTGTTTTGACACAAATATGCAGTAATTAGTTCTAAAAAATAAGAAAAGAGGAGAAAATATGTTAGTATCAGTAATTTTAATAGTCATAGGATTTGCAATGCTAATTTTCGGTGCAAATCTTTTGGTAGATGGATCAAGTAATGTAGCAAAAAAATTCCATATACCAGAAATAATAATAGGTTTAACAATAGTATCAATAGGAACATCAATGCCAGAGTTATTTGTTAGTGTGACTTCAGCAATAGATGGATTTCCAGATATGGCAGTAGGGAATGTAGTAGGTAGCAATGTAGCAAATTTACTTTTAATATTAGGAATGTCTGCAATTATAAATGCAATTACATTTAAAAGAGAAACAAGATTAATTGAAATACCAATTTGTTTGTTTGTATCAATTCTATTTATTATTTTAGCTAATATTGGACAAGATATTACTAGAATAGATGCAATAATTTTATTAGTAGCATTTGTGGCATTTATCATATACACAATTGTAATGGCAAAAAAAGGAGAAGAATTTGAGAAAAAAGATGGTCAAGAGGAAGTAAAAGAAGAAGTTAAAAATACCTCTACCGTAAAAGATATATTTTCAATAATATTAGGTGTAGTCTTATTGAAGATAGGTGGAGATTTTACTGTAGATAATGCAGTAAATATTGCAAACATATTTAATTGGAGTGAAAAGTTAATAAGTGTAACAATATTAGCAGTAGGAACAAGTTTACCAGAATTAGTAACTAGTGTTTCAGCAGCATTTAAAGGAAACAGTGATATTGCAATAGGAAACATATTAGGTTCAAATATATTTAATATGCTGTTTATAATTGGTGTATCAGCACTAATAAGCCCAATTACATATAATTTAAGCTACAACAGAGATATGGTAGTATTACTTATAGCAACAATAGTATTAGCTTTATTCCCAATAATACCTCCAAAAAATAAAATGAGTAGAATGAATGGAGTAATATATATGGCATTATATATAGGATATTTAGCAATGCTATTTGTAATGTAAAAAGATGTGGGACACGGGGACGGAGTTTTTGTCCCATTAAAAAAACCGTAATTTAGAGAAAAATTTAAAAAATTTAACTTTAAATTTACGGTTTTTTTACTTTTATAGTGTATTATATAAAAGTAGGAGATTAGAGACTATTTTGAGAACTATTGGAGGATAAAAGTGAGAATAGTAAAAAATATAATGAACCTAGAGAAAAGTGATAAAACTATGTTTTTATTGATACTTACGACATTAGGAAACATATTAATTGCAATTGCAAAGTTTATATTTGCATTAACAATCCCATCTTTATGGTTTTTTGTAAATGCTGGATTTTTAATAGTTTTATCTTTATCTAGATTTTTCTCTATTAGAAGTTATGGAAAGCAAAGAAGTATTTTTGATGAGAAAATTAAGAGAGAGATAGGGTATAAAAATTATTTGCATAATGGAATATTATTAATTATGCTTGGAATAATGTACTTTTTTGTTAGTGTATATATGTATTACAAAGGAACAAATACAACAATGCATGAATATTTAACATATTTAGTTGCACTTAACGCCTTCTGGTCAATCAGTTGGGCAATATATGGTATGGTTAAATACAAAAGAAAAAGTAGTCCAATTTTAAAATCAGTAAAAATTACTAACTTTGCCAATGCATTAACTTCAATTGTTTTAACTCAGGTAGTTTTATTAGATACCTATGCAAAAGAATATGATTTTGCAAATGTCAATGGTTATACAGGTATGGCAGTTAGTTTAGCAATTATATGTATGGGCTTATATATGATAATAAATATACGACAATGCATAGAAGGAGAGAGATGAAAAAAAGAATAAAAAGAAAATTCTATTGGAGAAAATTAGATGATCAAGCAAAAGTATTTGCACTAGCAAGCAATAATAAATATAGCTCGATTTTTAGATTATCTATAGTATTAAAAGAAAAAATTGAAGCTGATATTTTGCAAAAAGCGCTAGAATTGGCTCTAGAAAAATACAAGGCTTTTAAAGTCAAAATGCAGAAAGGTATTTTTTGGTATTATTTTGAAGAAAATAATAAAAAACCTATTATAAGTATAGAAAATGAGTATCCATTTAAGAAAATCAACACTAAAGAAAATAATGATTATTTATTTAAAGTAACATATTTTGAGAACAAAATAAATATAGAATTCTTTCATGCTTTAACAGATGGAAATAGCGGGTCAGAATTCTTGAAAGAAATAGTATATAGATATTTAGATATAAAATATCTAAATGAAATGGCACCTATTGAGCTAGATGAAAAGCAGATTCTCAAAGATAGTGAAAATGCATATATCAAAAATTATAAAAAGCATAGTAAAAAAAGCAGTACCTCTAAGCATGCATATATGATAAAAGGAGAATTGTTACCAAGAGGTAAAGTTGGAATAAATCATTTTAATATAAATCTAAATGAAATTAAACGTTGCGCCAAATCAAAAGAGTGTAGTTTATCAATGTATCTTATAGCAATGGTTATATATTCAATATACGAAACAAATTATAAAATATATGAAGGCAATAAACCAATTAATATATGTGTGCCTATAAATTTGAAGAAATACTTTGAATCAGAAACAATATCAAATTTCTTCTCATATATGCTTGTAACTTTAGATTTAAAGAGTTATCAAATATATTCATTTGATAAAGTGTTAAGTATGGTAAAAAAAGAATTCGAGAAAAAGCTAAGAATTGAAAAAATAGTAGCAACTATGTCTGGAGATGCAGGCATAACAAATAGTATATGGGTACGAATAGTGCCATTATTTATAAAGAAAATAGTAGTTAGATTAGGTTCGTTAAAAGTAAAAAGGCATTTTACAATGACATTTTCGAATATTGGAAGCTTTGAAATTGAGGAAAAATATAGTAAATATGTAGAAAACTTTTTTGTAATATTAGCACCAGACTGGGCTGAAAAAGTAAAATGTGGTGTATGCTCGTATAATGATAATCTAGTTGTAACATTTGGAACAATTTTAAAAGACTGCCTAATAGAACGCAAGTTTAAAGAACTATTGATAGAAAACAATATAAATTTTAGAATAGAGGGGAATGGAGTTAATGTTATATCCAATTAATATTAAGATAAAGAAAAAGGAAAAGATTAAAATTATAAAAGAGAAGTTAAAAGACTTAACAAATGAAATAAAAAGAAACATAATATATTTAATATTTGACAGAGCAAACTTAAGTAAAATAATTGCAGTAAAATTACATATCTAAGAGACAAGAAAATATTACAAAATTTCACCTTAATTTTACTTTAAATTTACGATTTCTTTACTTTGATAAGTTAATATATATATCAAGGATGAGGTCAGTTGGAAAAATATCAAATCTTTTCCAAATAATAAGTATCTAAACGAAAGGGAAAATTTAAAATGAGTGAAAAAAAGAATTTTTTAGGAAGAGCAATCGATGATATGAAGAAAAATGCAAAAAAACAACATGAAATTGATAAGGAGAACTTTGAAGCTGTAAAAGCAGATAGTAAAGCAAGATTTGAGGAGGCAAAAAAAGTAGATCCAGATTTTCAAGAATTTAAAGATGCAAAAGGTTTAAGAGCTAAGGCAAAGGTTGTTGCAGAACATGTATCAAGAGATGCTAAAAAAATGGCTGAAGAAAGCAGAGAAAACTATAAAGAATTACTAGAAGAACAAAGAAAAAATTTAGATGAAATTTCAAAAATAAATAAATAAGAAGGAGAAAGTTAGAAATGAAAAAAGAAACTTTATTAGAAATTATTTTAGGAACAGTTGGAGGATTAATATTTGCAATAGGAATGTGTATGTGTTTAATTCCAGAATGGAATATGTTTACACCAGGTGTAGTTGTATCAATAATAGGATTTATAATATTATTATGCATTATACCAATATATAGAGGATGTCATCCTAAAAAATTACATGCACCAATAAACTGGGGAATAGTGGCAACTTGGGTAATAGGAGTAGTAGGATCACTAATTATGGGATTTGGAATGAGCAAAATATTGGTAGGAGAAGCAAGCACATCAGATATGATAGTAGGACTAATAACAGGTGTTGTTGGTTTAGTAATATGTGTACTTAATTATCCTATATATGCTTACATAAAAAGCAATAGAGAAGAATAAAACCCCCAGCCCCTTGCAAAAGGGGCTTTTTAAGGTTTATAATAGGAATGTAAGGTAAAGGAGGTAGAACGAAATGAAAGAAGATTACATTGCTTATGAATATACATCAATAAATGTAAAAAGTGATTTAGAACCAATGTATATTGATTGCTATCAAAATTTCGGATGGATTCATATAAAAGAAAATACCAAACAAGATTATTATATAAATGCTAATCCAATTCAGGACATAGTTAATCTTAAGTTTAAAAGAAATAGAAATATAAAAAACAAGGAAGAGTTAAAGACATTACAGCAGAAATGTGAAACGGCATTTATAAAAGTTGCCGAATTAGAAAAAATACCTCAATCAATAGCAACAATGTATTCATTAATTGTAGGTATTATTGCTGCAGGTTTTATAGCAATATCTGTGTTTATGGCAATAAGAAATATATGGAGCATTGCAATCCTTTGCGGAATAGTTGGGCTTATAGGTTGTATTTTTCCTTATTCTATTTATAGAAAAGTAATAGATAAAAAAGAAGCGGAGGCCAAAAATAAAATTGATGAACAATATGATATAATTAATAATACTTATAAAAAAGCAGGAGAAATTTTATTGGAAAATGAATAATCAATTATAGAGTGGAGGAATTTTATGGTAACAATATTAGTAGTTGAAGATGATGAAAATACAAGATTACTAACAGAAGCACATTTATATAAAAAATATAATGTTGTAACTTGCAAGGATGGAGAAGAAGCATTAGATATAATATACAGCCAAAACATAGACATAATAGTAGCTGACTTAATGATGCCAAAATTGGATGGATTCGAGCTAATAAAAGAATTAAGAGAAAGAAAAAATAATATTCCAGTTTTATTACTTACAGCAAAAAATAGTATAGAAGATAAAACTAAAGGCTTTGAATATGGAGCAGATGATTATCTAACTAAACCAGTTGACTACAATGAATTAATATTAAGGATAAATGCACTAATTAGAAGAGCCAATATTTCTAATCAAGATAAAATCACAATAGGAAAGATAGAAATAGATTTAGGACAATACAGCTTTAAATATGATAATGAAGTCATAGAATTAACTAAAAAAGAATTTGACTTACTATTTAAATTAATTTCTTATCCTAATAAAATCTTTACAAAAATGCAATTAATTGAAGATATATGGGGATATGATAGCGATGTATTAGAAGACAGCATAAAAACATATATTAATAAAGTAAGAAGTAAATTATCAAAAGTAGAAGAAATTGAGATTGTAAATTTAAAAGGTATAGGATATAAATTAGTTCTAAAAGGAGTAGAAAATTAATTATGAGAAAAAGTATTGATAAGGAAACTGCTTCAAAGATAAATAGAATAATCTGGAAACAAACAATTTTTGTATTAATAGCTTGTTTTGCAACTGTATTATTCATAAAATATGTTGAAAGCGGCTATACACTAAATATATATGATATAGCATTTGCGGGAGGAATCTTCATACCCCTAGCAATAATACTAGGAATTTCTAACTTTTTTATGATTAAGAGTTATTATAGACAATTTTCAGATTTGGCAGATGGATTAGAAAAGGCTGTAGAGGGAGATTTCTATGCAAAACTAGACCCAAGTAATGCAGGAGCGATGACAAAAGTATATAAAAATTTTAATAGAGTAACAGATGAATTAAAAAATGTTCGTAACATGCAAGAAGAATTTGTAAGTAACTACTCACATGAATTAAGAACACCTATTACATCAATAAAAGGTTTTTCAGAAATGCTATTAGAAGAAGACGTATCAGAAGAAGATAGAAAGAAGTACTTAAAAATTATCTTGGAATCAGCCAATAGGCTAAATAATCTAGCAGAAGAATCCATTATAATGACTAAATTAGATTCTCAAGATATAATAGAAAAAGAAGAATATTCGCTTTCTGAACAATTAAGAAATTGTATTATTATGTTAGAACCTAGTTGGAGTGTGAAAAATATTACCATAAATGCTGAAATAGAAGAAGTAATTTATAGTGGAAACAAAGATATTATGCAACACTTATGGATGAATTTAATAAGCAATAGTATCAAATATAATAAAGAAAATGGAAAAATAGATATTTCTTTAGATAAAAATGAAGCAGGGAAGATTGTTGTAACAATTTCAGATACAGGAATTGGTATGACAGGAGAACAAATATCACACATATTTGAGAAATATTATCAAGTAGAAAAAAGTAAAACAATACAAGGTCTAGGATTAGGTCTAACGATAGTAAATAAAATACTAAATTTAGTAAACGGAGAAATAGAAGTAATAAGTAAACTTGGAGAAGGAAGTACATTTAAAATTATTATTTCAAATGAATAGAATGATCAATTAGAGAGCCCTTTTTTATATAATAAAAAAATTTTACAAAATATTGCAAAAAAAAACAAGTAATGATATAATATGACAAAATATATAAAAAAGGGGTGAAAAAAATGGGAGAAGGATCAAAAATTAATTTTAAAAAATATCTTCCATACATCGTAGGGGCTGTTGCAGTAGTTGTAGTAATAATATTATTAGCAACTGTATTTACATCAGGGCCAAAAAAAGCAGTTAAGAATTTAATAAAAGGAATGGACAAACAAAATGCTTCAAAAGTAATGAAATCAATGGACTTAAAAGGTGTGCAAGCTTGGACATCAGGTGGAGATTGGGGCTATGGATATGACATAGACGATTTTGAAGAAGAAGACTATGAAGAGTTTATTGAAGCATATAATGATATTGATGATGAAGATTTAGAAGATGCCACAGAGGACTTTAAAGATACTATTGATGATAGTTTTGATGAAATGGATGATGACTATAAATCTTATAAGATTAAAGTTGAAGAATTTAAATCAGTAGATGAACTAGGAAAAGATTTATATGTAGTAAAAGCAAAAATTTCAATGCAAGCTAAACCAGATGATGATGACATAGACGAAATAGACGAATCAACAGTATTAGAATTTGTTGTATATAAAAACAAGGTTGTAAGTATGCCATTATTCTAGAATTAGAAACAAATAAAAGCAAGTAATTAGTTGAACTGAACCCAAAAAGTTAGACACTTTTTGATTAAGTTTATATTAGGCTACTTTAAGGGAATGAATTCTGTAATTAACAGGGCTCATTCCTTTTAATTTGCCCTTAATCCTTTTATTATTATAGTAATCTATATATTCA
>JAZRRK010000014.1:0-31810 GCA_045650705.1 Clostridia bacterium | reverse complement strand
TGTTTAGCTGTATTTAAATATCCATGATGCTCATTTATACAATATTCAACTACTTTTAGTTTAAATTCATTTGAATATTTACTCATAAAAAATACACCTCCAAATGTTAGATTTTTGTCTAACATTTGGGGTGCACTTCATCAAGAAAAACACTTGCTTTTTCTATGAAAAAATATGTATATCTAATTGTTATACACAAAATTAAATGTATATACCCTAAAAACCACGCTTTTAGTCTATTATATGGGGTTAGTATAACTCCCTGTTCCTGCAAAATTATCCAACGGATAATTTTGACAGGATAATGGGATTTATGGTATTATAGGAATTAGATAAATAGTAATTTGTTGCGATGTTTATAATATTGTAATATTTCGTAC
The DNA here is from genome assembly GCA_045650705.1 of Clostridia bacterium. Lineage (GTDB taxonomy): Bacteria > Bacillota > Clostridia > TANB77 > CAG-508 > UMGS1781. The sequence goes on along the minus strand of JAZRRK010000014.1, from coordinate 31,430 downwards.
AAGTTATATAAAGAAGAATAACAAAAGTGCTTAAAGGATGAAGAATTGGAGAAAATTATGAAAAAATATAAAACTATTTCAAATAAATTTGGAAATATCAATTTATATATTTGCCAGACAAACGATGGAGAGTATATTATAGGAATACCAGATAGTATGAAAAATAATGCAGAAATATTTGTTGAAACATATAATGCAGGCGGTCAAGAAAAAGAAAATTATTTAGAAAATATACAACATGCCATGTCAGAAAGAGGAAACCCCATTGAAAAATCATATTCTGATTTTATTACGAATTTTCCAATAGTAGTTCCTATTGTTCCTTGTTTAAAAGATTTTCCAGACTTTCAACAATTATGTGTAGAATCTGTTCGAGAATATGGTATACATGAAAAAGTTAAAGCTTGCATAGAAGATGCGAAGATACAAATAAAGAGAATAACGGGAAAAGATGTACAGGATAAAATTTTTTTAAGTGGTTATTCTGCTTCAGGATTATTTGCTCAAAGATTTGCTATGATATATCCTGAGCTTATAAATAGAGCTTTAATAGGTGGAGCAGCAGGGACTATTCCTATTCCAACTAAAAAAATAAAATATCCTATTGGAATACAAGATTATGAGGAATTATTTGGAAGAGAATTTAATAAAGAAGCATATAAACAAATTCAATTTGGGTATTATGTTGGAGAAAAAGAAACAGAAGAACCTGGAAGTTTTGATATTAATGGAGATAAAATAATTTCTGACAAGCAAATAGCAGCACCTATGCATGATATGTCTTTTAGAAGTGTTACAACACCAAAAGATGTTGGAAGAATTCAACGTCAATTATTGGGTAAAAATTTAAATGAAAGATATAAAAATTCAATAAGTGCAAATAAAAGATTTGGCGTAGATATGGAAGGTATTGTTGTTAGTGGTGCAACTCATAGAGATATTCATAACTCTCAAATTACTCCATCTTCAAGATTTTTAGTAGAACAAGTTATTGAATTTTATTCAAAACATAAACAGCTTAATCCGAATTCACAAGGATGTTGTAAAGATATAGATGAATATTATCAAACTAATAGGGAAAGACAAGCAAGTAGTAAAGAAATAAAGGATAGATAAAATTATAGGAAATAAAGAAAAAATGATAATAGGTTAAGGACTAATTACAAGTTATTGTGATATACATAATATTTTGATATTAAGAGCAAGATAAATTACAAGTTGTATATTTTATAATAATATTGGGGGGTGACCAAAAGTCACCCTGTTATTTTTTTGTAATCCAGCTAAAAGCCACGCTTTTAGGCGTGAATGGGAGTTCGGGGTGACTCCCTGTTCCTGCAAAATTATTCGTAAAGAATAATTTTTAAATAATGTTTCAATATTATTGTGAAAAGTAGACAAATATGATATATTATACATAAATTTGGAGGATAAAATGGAAATAGTAAAACCTAGTGTAAAAGAAATTATGAAAAAAATATCTATTTAGATTCTAAAATACCATTTTTATTTTTAAAAATTAGCTAGCAACAATACAAACAATAAATAACGCTCGACTTTTTTGAAAAGATGAGCGTTATTTATTGACATTTTTTTGATTGTATTGTATAATAACAATGTAGTTGGAAAAAGGAGGTAATATATATGGGAAACTTAAAGTTTTTAAAAGAAAGAATAAATGATTATAATTCAAATTTATTTATAAATGAACTTTTCATGTCCTCAAAAAGCTTAGGAATTTTAGAAGAAAAAATAAATTCCTATAAATTTGATAATATATTAATACCACTTTTAAATAAAAAAGAAGCTATTTCTTCAATGTATTTAGAAGGAACACAAACAACAATGTCTGATGTAATAGAAGATGTAATAAATGAAGAGAAAGAAAGAAAAAATGAAAAAGTATTTATAGAAGCAAGTAATCATACAAAAGCATTACATTATGGTGCAACTTATTTAAACCAAAGCAACTTTACTCACTCACTAATCAAGGAACTTCATAAAATAATGCTTACAGATATAATATCTGAAAATAAAACACAAACATTAGGAAAATACAAAGAAAAGGAAAATTATATAGTAAATAGTGTAGGTACAGTTGTATTTAACCCACCATCTTATAATGAAACAAAAAAATATATGGACGAGTTAATTGATTTTATGAATGACACTAAAATGGATATAAATCCTTTAATAAAAACAGCAATGATACACTCACAATTTGAATCGATTCACCCTTTTGATGACGGTAATGGGCGTGTAGGGAGATTATTAATTAGTTTATGTTTGTATAAATTTAATGTAATTAAAATACCGTTCTTTTATATAAGCGAAGCTATTAGTCAGAATAAAATTGTTTATTATAACAAACTTACAGATTCTAGAAAAAACGATTATACAGACTGGATTGAATTCTTTTTAAATATGTGTACTATACAAGCTGAAAAACATATAAAGTACATAGAAGCATTAAATGAGATATACTATAAAGTTTGTGAAAAAGTAAGAAAAATTATTAATTCTCAAAAATATGAAGAGATAATAGCTTGCATTTTTTCTCAACCTATTATTAGTTCAACATATTTAGCTAAAAACATAAATATTAGTCCATCACAAGCCAGAAAATACTTAGTTGCTCTTGAAAACGCAAGAATATTATCTGGAGACGATAAGTCAAGAGGACGTAAATATTATTTTTTAGAATTATTAGAACTTTTAAACAAAAATTAAAAAGCTACCAAACGGCTTGAAAGTTTGGTAACTATTACATAGCTAAACATCAATTTAGCTAACAGAAAAACCATATGCGTTACATATAGTCTTAATAGATCATATTAAAATTATATCATATGAAAATTTCTTTTGCAATAGTTGTTTTAAAATTAGGAGATATTCAGATGTAGAAAAGTATATATAAGTCAGAGGCTATAAACATCATAAAACAGGGGCTAGAAGAAATAGCCTTTAGAGTATGGATTAAAATTTAAGAAAAAAAGTTTTATTATAAGATTTTTAGTAACGAAAAATTTTGTACAAATATAATAGGAGGAATGTTAAATGAATAAGAAAATAGAACAAGCTTGGGAAAATGCACATAAAGTAAGAGGTAAAAATCCTGATGTATACAGAAAGGATGATTATGGAAATTTAATGTATAAATCATCATATGGAAAACAAAGTGATATGGGGTGGGAAATAGACCATAAATATCCAAAGTCTAAAGGTGGAACGGATTCTTCAAGAAATCTTCAAGCTGTTCAATGGGAAGAAAACAGAAAAAAGAGCGATACATATCCGTATAAAAAATAGAAATTAAAAAAGGAGAAAAATATGTCAAAAAGTTTTAATATGTCACAATTTAAAAGTCAAATTAATAAATTACAAAGAGAAGCAAAAAGAGCTGAAAATCAAATCAGACAAAGTATTAATAGTTATAACAGTGCTGTTAGGCAATATAACTCAAATGTAAGAAGTGCCCAAAATAAAATTCAAAGAGAATTTAATAGAATGGAATCAGCATATATCGTTAGAACTAATTATTCTATTTCAACAAGAGAAGTTCATGATGTGTATAAAAAGGTTAGCAATTCATATGATGATGGATACATTGATGAAAATATCTTTAATGCTATTGAAAATGAAGATGCTAATAATCTAGAATTGAGCAATGTAGTTTTAAATAATTACGAGGTTGAAAATGCTGATATTGAGCTTGATGAGTCGAACATTTCAGAAAAGCTGATTAAAATATCAACAGATTTAGATAATAGATGGAAAGGAGCTTTGTTTTCTTTAAATCCAAATAATCCAGAAGCAGCTAGACATTTTTGTACTAGCACTAGAGAAATATTAAAAGTTTTGATTGATGATAGTATAAAAAATGAAGAGGTAGTTGCTAATAATCCCCAATGTGCGAAAACAGATAATGGTACACCTACAAGAAAAGAAAAAATCAAGTATGCTATGAATAAAAAAGGAATTAGTAATGAGTTAATTATTGAATTTACTAATAGTAATATCGATAACACTGTTAGCTTGATAGGGGAGTTAAGTAATGGAACTCACGGACATGCTAATAGATATTCATTAAATCAGTTAAAATCATTTAAAAAAAGATTTGAAGACAGTATTAATTTTGTATGTGATTATGTTATTTAAAATATATGTGATAGAGAGAAGGTTAAAACCTTCTCTTTTAAAGTAGGAACAGTTTTTTAAAAAAACGCAACATTTAATAAAAAAATTGGACTTATATAGAGTGAAAATAAATTTTGGAAAATTACCGATTTTTTGAATTTTAGATAACTTACTTAATAGAAAAATAAAAAAATTAAAATTTTTTACAAAAAATGACCCATTTTGAAAATTTTTCGTGTTCTTAATATATGGAGGTGATATATATTGAATAGAATTTTAAATGTTTTGTATTAGTTATTTCAAAAAGGTAATTAAGACGAAAAGAGATATCTTTTTCTCTTTTTGCATAATATTTATGGAGAAATATTATGGAGGAGTTAATTAAATGCAAATTACTTCTTGCGAAATTACTAATACAAAATACATTCAACTTTATTTAACTGAAGAAGAATTAGAAAAGCAAGAAACAAAAGAACTCATCAAGAAGTATAAAAAAGAAAAATGTAGTGTGGCTATATTCGTAACTGGTAAAGAGAATTATCCCGAGATTCTTAATAAAATAGTTACGAAACAAGTGGAATTAAATAAGAATGTATGTTACCATTACAGCATCAAGCAATATCAGGCTAGAAAGGGACTAGGGTTTTAATATGAATAAAATTAAACCAAAAATTGCTGGATATTGTAGATTGTCTAGAGATGAAGATAAAGAGAATTTTATAAGCATTGAAGAACAAAAAAGAATTATTAAAGACTATGCAAAATCTCGTAATTGGAATCTCACAGATGACGACTTCTACATAGATGACAATGTATCGGGATATACCTTTACTAGACCTGCATTTTCAAAAATGATGGAAAAAGTACAAGGAGGAGAAATTGATGTAGTTATTGTAAAAGATTTATCAAGAATTGGAAGACATAATGGACGAGTTTTAGTTTTAATAGATGAATTTAAAAATATGCAAAAGAACCTAATAGCAGTATCTGAAATGGGAGGAACTTATGATGTTCTAAATGATAGAGATGACCTTATTGGAATAACAACTTGGTTTAATGAAAGATATGTTAAAGAATGTTCTAAAAAAACAAGAGATCATATGTATTCTAAACAAAAGTCAGGAAGATTAATTATGGGAAACTATTATGGTTATGAAAAAGTTTTTAAAGATGATATACCAATGCTCTATGTAGTAGATGAAATACGACCAGTTATTGAGCTAATATTTAAGTTGTATTTAGAAGATGGATATGGTTTTCAAAAAATAAGTGAAATACTAAATACAAAATATAACTTTCCTACACCATCAGAATATTACAGAATGAAACATTTAGAACGAGGAAGAATTTATAAACACAAAGTTCAAGAAGCTTGGACTAAAGATATGATTAGTAATATTTTAAAGAATGAAGTTTATACAGGAACTCTAATAACTCATAAAAAAAGAAGTATAAATATTAGAGGAAAAATTGTAAAACTACCTAAAGAAGAACATTTTATATTTGAAAATCATCACCAGCCTATTATCTCAAAAGAAATGTTTAAATTAGCACAAGAATTAAGAAATAAAAAATATAAGCAAAATACATCAGGAGCAAAAACAAAGCATAACTATATTTTTTCAGGAATGTGTGTATGTAATGAATGTGGCTCAGGAATGTCTGGTGTGACAATTAAAAGAAAAGTACGTGAGAAAGGTTATGATTGTTCAAGATATAGGCAATATAGTACAAAAGCTTGTAACTGTCACGAGGTTAAAGAAAAAGACATATTAATTCATTTAAAAGAGTTCTTAAAGTATACTAAACAAAAGTATATAAAAGAAATAAAAGCTATAAAACTAGAACAAAAACAAGATAAAACTAATAATGATAAATTCAAGCTACAAAACAAATTAAATATTTTAAATGAAGAATATAAAATGTTAATTAATCAAAAAATAAAAGAAATGGCATCTTGCAGTAACTCTATGCAAAGAGAACTTATAGAAAACACTTATAAAGAATTAGAAAAAGAAAAAATGCAAAGTATTACATATTTGCAAGAATTAATTCAAAATGACGAAAAGAAAAATCTAGAAGATAAAATTACTAAATTAAAAACTTCATTAGAGTATTTTGATGAGATTATAAATGCAAAAGAACCAAGCAGAATTATATTACAAATGATAATTGATAAAATTTATATACATAGAGATAAAACCATTAGATTTAAGCTGAAAACAGACATCGAAAAGTTAATTTAAATACATCCAAAGATGCGTGCTTTACCCCCGTGTGTACAACAGAATTTATAGCTTTTGCAAAAGCGAATGAGTATTTTAAAAAATTAAATACAGAATTATTAGGATTAAGTATTGATAGTAATCCCTCACATTTAGCATGGATAAATGATATTACAAATAGAACAGGAATAATAATACCTTTTCCAGTAATTGCAGATAGAAGCGGTGAGATAGCAAGAAAATATGGAATGATATCAAGTAATGTAAGTACAACAGAGACTGTGCGAAATGTATTTATAATAGATGATAAAGGAGTAGTCAGAACAATATTTATATATCCGTTAAATGTAGGAAGATGGATACCAGAAATAGTAAGAGTTGTAGAAGCATTGCAAGTAGCGGATTGTAATAATGCTTCAACACCTGCAAATTGGGTGCCAGGTCAGCCGATAATACGACCAAATCCAACTACATTTAATGAATTGCAAACGAGAGCAAAAGAAGTAGAGAGAGATAGAACTGGAATGAGTTGGTATTTAAGCTTTAAAAAATCTGATGATAAGTGTAATAAAAGAATTGAAAAAGGAAAAGAGAAAAATACATAAATTTGTTAAAAATAATAATTTTATTTAATAGTAAAAATTGGAAAAATATTTAATTAAAAAATAGCCATACTATAATAAAAAGGAGGCTATTTTTATGGAAAAAAATCAAAAAATAAATTGTACAGTGCACAGTTGTGCATTTAACAACACAGAACATAAACTATGCGAATTAGATACAATAATAGTAGAACCTTGCAAAAATTGTAATACAGGAAAACCAGCAGATGAATCAATGTGTGGTAGCTATGAAAAAATAAAGTAATTTATTAAGGACATGGGAGGACATGGGGACGTAGTTTATGTCTATAGCAATTCAAGCTTTAAGCTACTAAAACCCTATAGACATAAACTACCTCCCCATGTCCTTAATAATTTTTCTATTAAAATGCAACTTTTTTACTACTTATATGGTATTATTAGTATAGGTGATAAAAATGGTATATATTAACAAAAACAAATTTTTAGAAGAAACAATTGAAAAATATTCAAATATGGTATATAGGCTAGCTATGGCTAGAAGTAGAAATGTAGAAAATAGTGAAGATATATATCAAGAAGTGTTTTTACGACTAGCAAGAAAAATGCCAGTATTTGAAAATGAAGAACATAAAAAAGCATGGCTTATAAGAGTCACAATAAATTGTAGTAAAACAATTTTAAATTCTAGTTTTAATAGACATAGAGCCGAATTAGATGAGAATTTAAGTTTTGAAACACCAGAGAGGCATGATATATATTATGCTGTTTTAAAATTACCTATGAAATACAGAACCGTTATACATTTATACTATTATGAAGATTATAGCATAAAAGAAATAAGTAAGATATTAAAAGTTAACGAAAATACAGTAAAGTCAAGATTGGCAAGAGCTAGAAAAAAATTAGAAGAAGAAGTGAAAGGAGGAATTGAATAATGAGTAAACACGATTATATTAATGCATGTAATGAAATTAAACCTGATGAAAAATTGAAAAATGAAACTTTAAGTAAGATGAAAAATACTTCCACAAAGAGAGTATATAATAAGGTATATCCATTAGCAAGTTTAGCAATAATGTGTGCAATTGTACTTTCAATAGTAATACCAAATAAAAATATAGAACCTATTAAAGAGGAAGAATATGCACAAGTTGAACAAGAAAGCACTTTACAAAAAGTAGAAACTTTTGATAATTTATATGCAATGTTAAGAAAAAGAGCCAAAAAAAATGAATATAACTATTTAGAAGGAGATATAATAGAATCTGTTACAGATAGCTTAACAACAAATTCAGCAGAAAAGAGTGAAAGTGCAGATAGTTCAGCACAAGAAGACTTCTCAGAAACTAATGTACAAGTAGAAGGTGTAGATGAAGCAGATATAGTAAAAACTGATGGAAAATACATATATTATTTGAGTAATGATAACTTGGTAATAGTAGATGCAAGTAATGATACTAATATGAAAATTATAAGTAAAATAGAATTTGATAAAACAGATTTTTATCCTTCTGAGATATTTTTGAAAGATAATATGGTAATTGTAATAGGAACAGAAAGTTTTTATAAAGATGATGTTTCTAAAAATGAAGAAGTAAGTTATTCTAGATATCAACAATACACAACAGCAAGAGTATATAATATCGAAAATAAAGAAAAACCAACATTAGAAAGAACAGTAGAAATAGAAGGAGATTATCTATCTTCAAGAATGATAGGAAATAATTTATATTTAATATCAAATAAATATCTATATTCATATTTATGCCGAGAATATAAAATATCAGAACTAGATGAAGAAGAATTCAAAACAGAATATTTAGATACAGCAGTTGGAGAAGAGACTAAGTGTATTAGTTTTGAGAATATATTTTATTTCCCAGAGTTTGAAGATACTAGTTATTTAAACATAGTTGCATTTGATATAACAAATAATGAACCAGCTAATATAAACAGTTATTTAGGAGCAGGGCAAGATATTTACGCATCAAATAATAATTTATATATAGCAAGAGTAAAATATGATTATAAAGATAACAGTAGTCGTTATGACTTAAACACAGAAATATATAAATTTAAATTAGAAGATACAAATTGTACTTTTGAAAAAACAGGAACTGTACCAGGAGCAATATTAAATCAATTCTCAATGGATGAAAAAGACGGTTATTTTAGAATAGCAACAACAGACAGTAGAAATTGGAATAATGAAGAAGACACAAATAATCTATATGTACTAAATGATAAATTAGAAATTGTAGGAAAAGTAGAAGGATTAGCAAAAGGGGAGAAAATATATTCAGTAAGATTTATGGGTAATAGAGCATATATGGTAACATTTGTAGAAACAGACCCATTATTTGTAATAGACTTATCAGATCCAACGAATCCAACAGTATTAGGAGAACTTAAAATACCAGGATACAGTAAATACTTACATCCTTATGATGAAACACATCTAATAGGATTTGAAGAAGATACAAAAGTTGTTAATTATGGGTATGGAGATATAGTTACAACAGATGGAATGAAAATGTCATTATTTGATGTTACAGATTCAAGCAATCCAAAAGAAATGTATACAGTAAAAATAGGGGAGAAAGGAACATATTCAGAATTATTATATAATCACAAATCATTGCTATTTTCAAAAGAAAAAAATATTATAGCATTCCCTATAAGTATAACAGAAGAAGATTATAAAGTTACGTTCCAAGGAGCAATAGTATATGGATTAAGTTTAGAAAATGGCTTTGAATTAAAAGGAAGAATATCTAATACAGAAAATGAACTAGATAAATATTATAGTAGGAATAATGTAAAAAGAATAATCTACATAAAAGATACACTATATACTTTATCAGACGAATTAATAAAAGCAGTTGATATGAATACAATGGAAACAAAGAGCAGTGTGGGGTTATAATAAATAAAAAGTACTAGATGGGCAAGTTAAGAAACTTGCCCTAAAATTTTTTAGTAAAACTTTGTATTGTTTAGTTTACTCTATATTTATCATATTTATTACAAATATTTAGCGTTGATTTATTATTTATTATTTCAATAGGTAAAATATATATTTGTAAGTCATTTGTTAATATAAATAATTCATCTATATTTGTTTCTATAACAGTTTTATAAGTTTTACCTTTTGTACCACCACAACTTTTTAATGCAACCTGATAATTTCCATATTTGGTTTTACAGGATGTTGATTTTACTTGTATTTTCTTCAAAGTATTATTTTTATCTACTATTAAATCATAATCTTGAGTATCGTTCAAGGGGATGGAAACAGTATAACCATTAGATGAATAATAAGCTATAGCTATACCTAAACTTGAATTTCCTTTTTCTTTATTTGTTTTAAAGTTCATTTTCCCTCCAAATAAGTTTTTATTTAGATATTATTATATTTTTTTCTTTTTGTCAATATTTTTTGTATTTAAAATAAAAAAAGAAGTAGCATTTAATTACTACTTCTTGGTGGGCAGGGATGGATTCGAACCATCGTACTCGTATGAGAACAGATTTCTTACTACTATAGTTTTCACTACCATTAAATTAATGTTTGTAGTCTGGACTTTCTCTTTATCTATAAAATAGATACCAGGTATAAAGTCTCTACACTCAAGAATTCTCTTTAGCTCGGGATTATCATCAGCTAAAACTGTTAAGACTTCCCCGAATTAGCCTAGTTTTCACTACACAATCACTTGTATAGGCTGCAATTTATGATTTTTTGGTTTAATCAAAGAATACAGTCTGCCGCCTTTAGCCACTCGGCCACCTACCCATATTTAGTTATAAAAAAATTTTGCGTTTGGTGCTCCCTCAAGGATTCGAACCTTGGACCCACCGGTTATGAGCCGGTTGCTCTGACCAACTGAGCTAAGGGAGCATTTCCTGAACGCGAGATTAATTATAAGATATTTTTTATAATCTGTCAATAGTTTTTTGAAAAAAAATTTGTTTTTTAAATTTTTTTGTTAATATTAAAAATAATATGCTATAAATAACACGAATTTGGTTTTAGAAAAAGACCCGGAAAATAGTATTGATGAAGGCTAAACAATTGATTTACTAAGCTAATTATGATATAATATATGAGCATTTAGCTTTGAATAGTAATTTGATTTTATTAAATTGAATTCAAGCAATGTGCAAAATTAAAATTTTATTGAAGGGAGAACTTCTTATGAAAAAACAAAATGAACGGTCCAAAAGAAAGTTAACATCCAAGCAGGCAAGTATAATTGCAGCAATAATATGTGCAATTTACATTGTGGTATCTTTTATCTTTTTAATTAGTGGTGATTATTCTGAAAAAGGCTCTGCAGAACTTATAATTACAATTTTTATGATGATTGTAATGGCAGTAATGGCATATATACTTTTATATGCTTTTGTTTTGAAAGGTGTTGCAAGAGCGGAAGAAGAAGCTTATGAAAAACTGAAAGAAGAGATAGAAGAAAATTTAAAACAAAATTGTTTTGTAGAAATAGAGCTTATAATTTATGAAAAAAACAAGCAAACAGAAATGCTTGAAACTATTTTGAAACACATAGATTGTAAATTCTATGCAAAACTTTTAGACAGTGGAGAGATACTAATAGTTTGTAAGGATAGACATAATAATACTGTCTATGAAGACCTTATAAAAAATTATTATAATTTCAACGGAATGTTCAAGTTCAAAGAAGATTAATTTTGCATTAGGGATATTTGGTAGATTTACTGGATATCCCTTTCACTTTAAAAAATAAATTATCAGTATTTACTTTTAAAAAAATATAATGTAATATATAAATAGAGTAGGTGAAAAAATGGAACAAGAATACATATTAGAAAATTATGAATCATTTGATATAGTACATATATTTGAATGTGGGCAATGTTTTAGATGGAATAAACAAGAAGATAATAGTTATACAGGAATTTTTAAAAATAATGTAATAAATGTAAAAAAAGAAGTAAGTAATATAATCTTTACAGGTATTTGCGAAAAAGATATTAAACAAGAATGTATAGATTATTTTGATTTAGATAGAGATTATGCAAAAATAAAGAATGATTTATCAAATATAGATAAACACTTATCAAACAGTATAAAATATGGTAATGGAATAAGAATATTACATCAAGATTTGTGGGAGACACTGATATCTTTTATAATATCTGCAAATAATAATATACCAAGAATAAAAACAATAATAGAAAGAATATGTAAAAAATATGGACAAGTAATTTGCTTTAGAGGGAAAGATTATTATACTTTTCCAACCCCAGAAGAATTATCAAAAGCAACTATAGAAGACTTTAGAAATTTAGGACTAGGGTTTAGAGATGTTAGAGTATATGAAACAGTTCAAAGGACACTTAATAAAGAAATAAATTTAGAAAAAATATGTAATGAAGGTAATCTAGAAAATATTAAAGAAGAATTACTTAAAATTCCAGGAGTAGGACCAAAAGTAGCTGATTGCATAATGTTATTCTCTTTGCAAAAATATCAAGTATTTCCTGTAGATGTATGGGTAAGAAGAGTAATATCAGAGATATATTTTGAGAATATAGAGCAAACACCAAAAAATATACAAAAATTTGCAAAAGAACATTATGGAGAACTTGCAGGCTTAGCACAACAATATTTGTTTTATTGGAGAAGAAACATTGGTTAATTAATGTATTACAATATATAAAGATGGAAATATTTATAGTATAACAAAATGAAAAAAATGACATATTATAAATTAGGAGGAATCATGACAGTAAATTGGATTTTAATATTAAGTATAATAATAGTTGCCCTAATTGTTTTAATAATATATATTGGAAAAAAGATGTGCGATATAGCAATAAAGTCAGATATTGCAAAAAAATATTCAACATTAATATTTACTTCAGAGCAAAAAAATGCAATGGATAAAGCAAGTGATGAAAGTATAAGATGGCTAGAGCAAAATGCAAAAGAAGTTGAAATAATTTCTAGAGATGGATTAAAATTAAAAGGCTATGAAGTTATAAGTAATCAGGATTCTAATGTTTGGGTAATAGCAGTGCACGGATATATGGGTAGAGGATCAGATATGGTTAACCCTGTAAAGAAATTTAAAGAATATGGATATAATGCACTAATATTAGATTTAAGAGCACATGGAAAAAGTGAAGGAAAATATATTGGTATGGGTTGGCTAGACCATTACGATTTAGAAATATGGATAGATAAGATAATTTCGGAACATGAAGATTGTAAAATAATTTTATATGGAATATCAATGGGGGCTTCAACAGTTATGATGACTACCGGAGAAAATCTACCACAAAATGTAAAAGTATGTATAGAAGATTGTGGATATACAAGTGCATGGGAAGAGTTTTCTGTGCATATAAGAAAATTATTTCATATGTTACCATTTCCATTATTATATGTAGCAAGTATTATATCTAAAATAAATGTAGGATATGGTTTTAAAGAGGCGTCAAGTGTAAAACAAGTAAAAAAATCTAGCACTCCAACTTTATTTATACATGGAGCTTGTGACAAATTTGTTCCATTTAAAATGTTACAAAAAATATATGATTCAGCAAAATGTCCAAAAGAAAAATTAGAGATAGAAGATTCTGCTCATGCAGAAAGTAGTAATGTAAACCCAGAAAAATATTGGAATACAGTAGAGAATTTTATTAATAAATATATTTAATGGAGGATTATATGATAGAAAGACTAGAAACATATATAGTTTTATTCGCAATATATTCTGTAATAGGATGGATATTTGAAGTAATTTTAGGGATATTACAAAGGCATAAATTTGTAAACAGAGGCTTTTTGATAGGTCCATATTGTCCTATATATGGATTTGGAGGAGTAGCAATAACTTTGCTACTGTCAAATTTCATAAAAACTATAGACAGTACTAATTTAACAGATAGTATATGGATATCTTCGATAATAATAATGGTTATTTGTGGATTATTAGAATACTTAACAAGTTATATTATGGAAAAGTTATTTCATGCAAGATGGTGGGATTATCATAGATTTAGATTTAATATAAATGGAAGAATCTGTTTAGAAACATTAATACCATTTACAATAATGGGACAAATAATATTAAGATATGCAAGTCCTACATTTATTGATTTAATAAATAATATAAATTCAAATTTTCTACATGTAATAACAGGACTAATATTAGCAATATTTATAACAGATATATCAATATCATACAATTTAATACATTCATTCAGAAAAATATCTAACGAGACTAAAGATAATACAGAAGAGATTACACAAAAAGTAAAAGAAATTATTAGTAAATCTTGGAGAGGAAGAAGACTTATAAGTGCGTTTCCAGAAGTAGATGTATTAAAAGAAAAAATACGAAAAAAAGTAAAAGAGAGTAAAGAAAAAATAGAAAAAACAAAAAAAGAAATAGAGAGAATAATAGAAGAAAAGACAAAGAATAAATAATATTTTACAAAATGAGAACAGCCCCAATACTAAAGAGGCTGTTTTTTTCTGGTATATGCATAAATATCAAATGGTAAGTGTATTAGAATGCAAATAATTAGCAAAGCAAAAAAAGCAAAAATTAAATATGGAATAGTACCAAAATTTAACTGCATATTATGAAGTAATGGCATATCTGGTGCAGTTCGCAAGAATAAATAATTTTGGTCAAAAGCTAAATCAACAGATAATGCTAATATTACAATAATTGCAAATAATCCTAAAACTCTGTGGAACCTTTTTATTGTTGGTCTATAATCTGTTGTAATTAATATTGCAGTTGGAACCAATATTAGCAAACCATGATAGAAGAAAGTTTGAAGTGTTTGAAAGTGCCATATAGGATAAGTATCTGATACTCCAGATGGAAAGACTATTCCAAAAAAACCTCCTAAAATTGATGTTGCAAATATAAAGTCTTTAAAAACTGTAAATTTAGTAAAAACAGCAAGTGGTATAAAATACATTAGCATTCCACAAAGATGTAAAGACAAAAGTTCTACAATACTAGCATCATTCACAATATATAACCAAATATTATGAGAAATTTCTACAATTGGAACAAGAATAGCAAAAATCTGTATTAATTTTTTTTGTTTTAATTGAGGAGATTTTTTTATCCAAATCAACCAAAAATAAATAATTAAAAAAGTAATAATAATTGCACATATATGTTCAAAACCAAAATTCTTAAATGCAAATTGTTTTGGTATTTTATTATAAAAATCAAAAAAATTGTACATAACGAAACACTCCATTATTCGACAAACTTTTTACTATTATAACATATAATATGCAAAAATAAACATATATAAAACAAAAAAATAAAAAGTATTGACATTTATATTAAATATTGTATAAAATAAAAGCATAAAAAATGTAGGGTCAACCCTATAAAGAAAGAAAGAAAATAAAAATGAAAAACAACAAAGGAATAACGCTAATAGCGTTAATAATTACTATAATAGTAATGCTAATATTGGTATCAGTAACAGTATCAATAGTAGTAAACAGTGATTTAATAGGAACTGCTCAAGGAGCAGGAGAAAATACAAAAACAGCATATGAAGCAGATCAAACATATGGAATGAATGTAACAATAAAAGGAGAACCATATCAAAGCGTAGAAGATTATGTAAATCCAGATGAATATTTAACACCAGGAGTAGTTGCTACTAAAAAAACAGTATATTCTGATGGAAGAGATTCAATAATAGTTCCTGCTGGATTTGTGGTATCAGGAATATCAACAGAACAATCAATCGCAAATGGAGTAGTAATATATCAAATAACAGAGGAACAAATGAAAACAGTAGACTGGGAAGAAAATGAAGATGAGGATTCGGCTCCAGATGTGCAAGAAAATTATATGTCATATGTATGGGTTCCAATAACTGAAGAAGAATTATTAGAAAAAGTAGAAAAAGATGGAGAAAATTACAAATCAAAAAGTGATATATTTATAGAACCATATGCATTTGAAAGCGAGCAAGCAAATTTAGGAAATAAATGGAATGAGAACTTGTTTCAAGATGAATTTAACACAGCTGTAGAAAGCATATTAGAATATGGAGGATATTATGCTGGAAGAAAGCCAATAGATACTAAACTTGAGTATATCGAAGATGAGGATACGGAAGATTTTGTTGGTGAAGAGTTGTTGTGGAATGAAGCTTATTTGAAAGTCAAAAGTATAGAAACAGAAGGATGTTTAGTTACTTTATGGAGCCGTTCGATTGCATCTGCCAACTATGATGGAATTTTGCATATGGCTATGGGGAGTTATCCTCTTTGGTATATGGGAGCTGTGCCAAATACAGAAGGAGAAAACTATTTCCATGATTGTAACTATTTTGATGAGGAAACTGCTTCAGATTTAGAATATCTAAGTGAGTTTGAAAAATGTGAAGCATGGGCTGCAATGTATTTACTATAATATATTACGAAATTAAATATAAAAAATATTGTGTGTTACATATAATGTGACATGCAATATTTTTTATTTAATAATCATATTTCAATTTGTTTACCAGATAAATAGTTTAAAATATCTGAATCTGTTGTAAAAGAGAAGAGTAATTTATATGAACATAAGTCTTGAGTTTTTTTGTTGAATTTTTTATTAATTTCGTTTTTACCATATTTGCCATCACCAATTATTGGGAACCCCATATGAGCTAAATGAGCTCTAATTTGGTGTGTTCTACCTGAAAATTCAAGAACGACTTCTAAAGTGCTTGTGTTATTTTTTGTATTAGTTTCTAATACTTTGTATGAAGTAATAATTTTTTTATATCCTGTTTTTGGAGTGTCAGAAATATATGGCAATAGGGACGGTTCTGTTTGACACATAAAAATTAAAATTTCTTACCAAATTTAACTTGAATTAAGACAAAAATGAGATTAATAAAAATAATGTTTTGTCGATAAATGTCGAGTGATTTTTCTTGCAATATATTACAAATTATGTTATAAATAGACTATATTTTCAAGGCGAAATTTCTAATTGCCAAAATAATTTTTGTATTAAAAAAATTTAATTCTAAATAAATCCAAAAAAATAAATAAGTCAAATAAAAAACAAATAATATAATTTAAACTGAAGGAGGAGCATATATGGAAGAAAAATTGGATAATATAAATATAGATATTTTATATAGTAAAATTGTTGAGAGAATAGAGGAAACAAAAAGAAACGTAACAATAAAAGTTAACAGTGAAATGACACTACTATACTGGAAGATAGGAAAAGAGATAACAGAGAATGTGTTAAATTGTGAAAAAGCTAAATATGGAAAAGCTGTAATAGAAGAAATAAGTCAGAGATTAATAATTAAATATGGTAGAGGATATAGTAGACCAAATATATTTAGAATGTTGAAAGCATATGAATATTTTAATGATTTTGAAATTTTCTCGACAGTGTCGAGAAAATTAAGTTGGTCACATTTGGTTGAATTATTACAGGTAGAAAACAAATTAGAAAGAGAGTTTTATGTAACAATGTGCATAAACGAAAATTGGTCTGTTAGAACATTAAGAGATAGAATGAATTCGGCATTGTTCGAGAGAACAGCAATATCAAAAAGACCAGAACAAACAATAATAAATGATTTAAAATTATTAAACAAAGAGAGTAAAATGACTCCAGATTTATTTTTTAGAGATCCATATGTTTTGGATTTTTTAGAATTGAAAGATACATATAATGAAAGAGATTTAGAAGGTGCAATTATAAATGAAATAGAAAGATTCATATTAGAAATGGGAAATGATTTTGCATTTTTAGCTAGACAAAAACGAATAACCATAGATGGAGAAGATTTTTACATTGATTTATTATTTTACCATAGAAAAATGAAAAGACTAGTTGTTGTTGAATTAAAGTTAGATAAATTTAGACCAGAATATAAAGGACAAGTAGAATTATATTTGAAATGGCTAGATAAATATGAAAAAGCAGAAGGTGAAGAACCTCCAATTGCAATTATACTATGTGCTACAAAGAGTGATATGATAGCTGAGTTATTAGAATTGAAAAATAGTGGTATACATGTAGCACAATATTTAACAGAATATGTACCAAAAGAAATATTAGAGCAAAAATTTATTGACAGCATAGAAAAAGCAAAAAAACAATTAGAACAAAGGAAAAATATAGAAGATGATTAATTTAATGAGAAATGTTCATATATATAAAATATTTTTTGAAAAAATATTGACAAATAATTTAATATTATATAAAATTTAATTGCAAAGCAAATGTAGGGGCGCAGTCTACGGCGACCCGTAAAAAAATCAAAGGAGAAAAACATGAGAATAACAAACGTTAGAAGCCTTGAGGCTGTACACACACACACACACACACACACACACACACACAAGTGATTTTATAGAAGAAAAATTATATATAAAATATAAAAGGATAAGAGTTGGTATGTGAAAACGCATTTATTAATAATGCGTCTAAAAAGCATATCAACTTTTTGCGCATAAAAAACAAAACGTAGGGGCGACCATTGGTCGTCCGTGCATCGAAGAAAAATCTAATTAAAAGACCCTTTAACAAGGGGGCTGGCACCCGAAAGGGCGACTGGGGGTTCTTAAGAACTCAAAACAATAAATTAAAAGGAGAATAAAAGATGAAAAATAACAAAGGTATAACGCTAATAGCGTTAATAATCACAATAATAGTAATGCTAATATTGGTATCAGTAACAGTAGCAGTAGTAGTAAACAGTGACTTAATAGGAACATCAAAAAAAGCAACACAAGATTATAAAGCAAAAGAAGAGGGAGAAAGGAACATTGCTGGATTTAATAGAATAATAGACGGAGAAGAGAGATATTTTAATAATGTACAGGAATATATAGATTATTTAAATGGAAATGGAGCAACTACTCTAGTTGCAGGTGTATATGTACCAGGTACAACTACTCCATCATATACTTGGGAACAACTTGAAGAAGCTGGAGTGGTACATGTAGAAGATGGTGTATTTACAATGGAAGATAATGCTTTACAGTACATGGTACAAAAAGATTTAGTTTTGCCAGAGGAAGTTACTACAATAGGGAGTCCAGCATTTACTGATTGGCCAGTGAATGAGATTAAATCTGTGGGGTCAAGTCTTAGAGTAGTAAAAGGAAATGCATTTGATTCTAATGGAGATTGGACCATAAAATTACCTGAAGGGGTAACGACGCTGGAAAGGCAGGCTATTTCTCGGTTCACGTTCAGTCTACTTACCTAGCACAATAACAACACTGGCAGAGGATTCTATCACAAATGGAAATTTATCTGTTTATTATTCAGGAACTGAAAGTGAATGGAAAAGTATAGATGGATGGGATACTTTTAGTGATTATAGTGTTGTATATTTTGAAGATGGTACTTCTCTAACATATTAAGTATACTATTATTAAAATTATATATACAAATAAACACCCAAACAATATTAAAGTTTGGGTGTTTGCCTATGGTATTTATTTAATAATCATATCTCAACTTTTTTCCAGATAAATAGTTCAAAATATCTGAATCTGTTGTAAAAGAGAATAGTAATTTATAAGAACATAAGTCCTGAGTTTTTTTATTGAATTTTTTATTAATTTCATTTTTGCCATATTTTCCATCGCCGATTATTGGAAATCCAATATGAGCTAAATGAGCTCTAATTTGGTGTGTTCTACCTGAAAATTCAAGAACGACTTCTAAAGTGCTTGTGTTATTTTTTGTATTAGTTTCTAATACTTTATATGAGGTAATAATTTTTTTGTATCCTGTTTTTGGAGTATCAGAAATATATACCATAGATTTTTTGTTATCTTTAAACAAATATGCTGTTAATGTATCTGAAGATTTTTTTGGAATACCATAAACTGTACATTTATAATATTTTTTTATTTCTTTGTTTTTGAATTTGTTTAATAAAATATTAAGAGCAGATTCGTTTTTCGCAAATAATACTAATCCTGTAGTATTTCTATCAATTCTATGGCAAGGACTGATAAAAGAGTATTGATTTGACAAAATACTAGTTAAAGAAGAGTCGTTCTTATTTTCAGTAATTACTTCAATACCAGAAGGCTTATTAACAACTAATATATTATCATCTTCGTATACAACATCAATATTAACTTTTTTAAATAAATAATCATCAGTAATATATACTGCGACAGTATCATTTTCATGTAATATTACATTTTCTTTAACTCTAGTTCCATTTATTTTTATATCTTTTTGTCGAAGAGCTTTGTTTAAAGTGTTTATAGAAAGCTCAGAAAAAGAATCCATTAAAAAGCTATTAAGTGTTTTGTTATTATATTTTTTACTAACTGTTAAAGTTCGCATAAAGTACTCCTTTATAAATTTGCTTAAATCTTAATTATTATAGATTTTCTCTTGCTGACGTCTAATCTTATATATTGCAAACGAGGTCGACCTTTGAGTAGCCGGAGGCGTGCAATTCTTAGTATAATAGTAGTTATCGTAATAATTAATTAGAATATAGTAGTTAATAAACCGCGGCTGGAGACCGCAAGTTAAAATATATAAGATTAAACGTCAGCAATGTAAAATTATTTATTTTATCAAATCATTCATATTATATAAACCATTAGGCTTATTAATAATAAATTCTGCAGCTTTTAAAGCTCCATTAGCAAATACAGCTCTTGAGGTTGTTGTATGAGAAATTTCTAAACTCTCATTTTCTCCAAAGAAGAATACAGAATGTTTTCCAACTTCTGTTCCACCACGTATAGAATGTATTCCAATTTCTTTTTTATCTCTAGGAGCTTTTTTGCTGTGTCTATCAAATTCATATTTCATAGAATTATCAAGGGCATTGTTAATACTATCAGCAATCATTAAGGCAGTTCCACTAGGAGCATCTACCTTGCGATTATGATGAGTTTCAACAATTTCTATATCAGAGTTTTTAAGCTCTTTAGCTATTTTAGAAACAATCGAAATCATTAAATTAGTTTCATAAGACATATTTGATGATTTAAATATAGGTAAATTTTTTGAATAATTGTTTATAATTTCTAGTTGCTCACTTGAAAATCCAGTTGTAGCAATTACCATAGGAATATTATGAGCTTTTGCATATTTTAACATATCAAGTGTAGCGCAAGGAGTAGAAAAGTCAATAATAACATCAACTTTATCTGTAATTTCATTTACATTACTATCTTTATCTATACCTGCAATACATTTAAAATTTTCGGCAAGTTCTACTTGTTTATATACTTCTTGCCCCATTCTTCCATTAAAACCATTTATTAAAACATTAATCATTCCTAGAACCTCCTAATAAACCAAAATTCTTTAATGCATTTTCTACTTTAACTTTACCAGCATCAGATAATTCAACTAAAGGTAATCTTGGAGTTCCTACATCAAATCCTAATACTTTTAAAGCATATTTTACTGGAATAGGATTTACTTCACAGAATAAACTAGAGGTAAGCTCTAAAGTATCTAATTGAAGTTTTGTAGCTTCTGCTACATTACCATTAAAAAACTTATCAGTCATTTCATGAACAGTATTTGGTACTATGTTTGAAAGTACAGAAATAACACCAATACCACCAACAGAAAGTATTGGTAAAATCTGATCATCATTACCAGAATATATATGTAAATTATCTCTACAAAGAGAAGCGATTTCAGCAACTTGAGAAAGATTCCCACTAGCTTCTTTTATTGCAACTATATTATCAAGCTTAGAAAGTTCTAAACAAGTAGAAGGTGTAATATTTAAACCAGTTCTACTAGGAACATTATACATAATAATAGGGAGACGAGTTGAATTTGCAATTGCTGTATAATGCGCTATTAATCCAGCTTGAGTAGTTTTATTATAATATGGTGTAACAATTAAAACACTATCTGCACCTGTACTTTCAGCAAATTGAGTTAATTCAATTACAGATTTAGTACAGTTTCCACCAGTACCTGCAATAACTGGTACTCTTTTATTTACCACTTTTATAGCAAATTGAATAGCTGATTTTTTTTCTTCAAGAGACATAGTTGAAGATTCTCCTGTGGTACCACAAACAATAATACTATCAGCTCCATTATCAACTTGATAATTTAGTAATTTTTCAAATTCAGTAAAATTAATTCCTTCATTAGTAAATGGGGTTATAATAGCTGTCCCACAGCCTTTAAAAATAATTTTTTTCATCCTTATAATCATTCCTTTCATAAGGTACATAAATAATAAATAGCAGATTATAATTATAATTTACCGGTTATTATTATATGACAAAAATCAAAAAAATGGAAGAGATATTATTAAAAAATAAGACATAGAAAAAAATCGGAAAAAACGAAAAAAAGCTAGACTAATTTTTATGTGTTTGATATAATGAAAATATAAAAAATGGGAGGTAAATTATGAAGAAAAAGGTATGTGGAATATTAATAGCTTTAGTTCTTGTTGTGACAATAATTGTATTAATTCTAACATTTTATGGAAATAGATTAGTTGCGACAAAAGATTTTGAAGTAATAAGTTATTTAGATGGAGAAAAAATGAAGTATGAAGACAAAAGAGAGTTTTCTTTTAAGAAAGATAAAATTAATAAAGTAAAAATTACATTTAAATATGAAGATGCAAAAGATGCAGAAGAAATGTATACTGAATATAAGGAAATGCTTGATACATTTAAAGATGAGATTAACAGAGAAATAGAATATAATGGTAATGAAATTGTAATGAAATTTGATGCAGAAGCATATGCAGAGTTTGTTCTAGAAGATGAATTACAAACTAAAGATAAACTAAAAGAAGAATTAGAAAAAAAAGGATATGAAGTGAAATAAGTATTCAAAAAAGAACTGGTAGACCAGTTCTTTTTTTGATGATAACATAGATTTGAATTACGAATAATAAAATTATATTATGATGCTTGCATAAAATGGTTTTATGTAATATAATACAACATATTAATATATAAGCGAAAAATAAAAAATAGATTCGCATTTTTAAGGAGGAACATTATGTGTGGAATAGTTGGATATATAGGAAATAAAAAAGCAAGCCCTATTTTAATACAAGGTTTAACAAGATTAGAGTATAGAGGATATGATTCAGCAGGTATTGCTACAATAGAACAAGATAAAGTTGTAGTAATGAAGGATAAAGGAAGAGTAAATAATTTATATAACCTAGAAGGAATCGAAGAATTAAAAGGAACAATAGGTATAGCACATACAAGATGGGCAACACATGGAAAACCTTCAAAAGAAAATTCACATCCTCATATGGACAATGACAATATTTTTGCAGTTGTACATAACGGAATTATAGAAAATTATAATGAATTAAAAAATGAGTTAATAGAAAAAGGGTATAAATTTATATCTCAAACAGATACAGAGGTAGTACCTAATTTAATAAATTATTATTATAAGCAAGATAACAATAATGATGAATTAAAAATGTTAAGAGCAGTAAAAAATGCCTGCACAGAATTAAAAGGAAGCTTTGCACTAGAAATAGTATCGTCAGATGCTCCAGATAATATGATAGTTGTTAGAAAAGATAGCCCATTAGTTATAGGTAAAGGAAATGGAGAAAATTATATTGCATCTGATATTCCAGCAATACTTTCATATACTAAAGACTTTTATTTCTTAAATGATTATGAGTTTGCAGTATTAAGTAGAGATAATATTAAATTTTATAATGTACAATTAAATGAGATAGATAAGAAAACTAAGAGCATAGAATGGGATAGTAAAGGTGCTGAAAAAGGAACTTTTGAACACTTTATGTTAAAAGAAATATATGAGCAACCACGTGCAATAAGAGAAACTATAGGAACAAGACTAAATGGAGCACAAGTTAATTTTGAAGATTTAAATTTTACAAAAGAATATTTGGAAGGAATAAATAAAATATATATAGTAGCTTGTGGTACAGCAATGCATGCTGGAATAGCAGCAAAAAACACATTTGAAAAACTATGCAAAATACCAGTAGAAGTAGACATAGCATCAGAGTTTAGATATAGAGATCCATTAATAGATGAAAAGACTTTAACAATATATATTAGCCAATCTGGAGAAACAGCAGATACAATTGCTGCACTAAAATTGGCAAAGGAAAAAGGTGCAAAAACACTTGCAATATCAAATGTTATTGGAAGTTCAATAACAAGAGAAGCTGACTATTCAATATATACTCATGCAGGACCAGAAATTGCTGTTGCATCAACAAAAGCATATACATGTCAAGTAACTATTTTAACATTAATAGCAATATATTGTGCAGAAATTTTAGGAAGAGCAGATGAGAACAGAATAATAAAAATAAAAGAAGATATTTTAAAATTACCAAGTAAAATAGAAGAAATATTAAAAGATGTTTCAGAAGTTAAAAAATTTGCTAAAAAAGTATATAAAGAAAGAGATATGTTCTTCTTAGGAAGAGGAGTAGACTATGCTGTAAGCCTAGAAGGTTCATTAAAACTAAAGGAAATATCATATATACATTCAGAAGGATATGCATCTGGAGAATTAAAACATGGACCAATCGCTTTAATTGATACAGGAATTACTGTAATTGCTATAATTACAGATGAAAGTCTAGTAGAAAAATCATTGAGCAATGTTCAAGAGGTAGTAACAAGAGGGGCAAAAATACTATTAGTAACAAATCAAGATTTAGGAAATAAAGGATTTGAGAACATAATAAATATACCAGAAATATCTACAGAGATATCTCCAATACTTTCAATAATACCATTACAGTTATTATCATATTATATATCAAAAGAAAAAGGATTAGATGTAGATAAACCACGTAATTTAGCAAAATCAGTAACTGTTGAGTAAAAGTCAAAATAAACTTCGTCTTGCTGTGTTAAATTTAAGACAAAAAATCCTTTGGCATGCAAACGCATGCCTCGGGTTTTTTGCTTAAATTTGCCTTGCAATACTCGTTTCTTTTGCCTTTTTAACGGAATAGTATTAATAGTAGAAAGTAGCCCAACGCAGGAGTTATATATTTTTTTCGAATAAAAACTGGCAACAAGCCAACGGCTTACGGATTACCCTCGTAGCCATGTTGACAGCTTTTTGTGAGAACAAAACATATATAACTCCGACGAGATTGGGCGGATTTTAATAGTAATAAAAACAGAGAGGAATTAAAAATATGTATTCATATATAAGTGGAAAAATTGCAGACAAAGCAAATAATTATGTAGTAATAGACAATAACGGAATAGGATATAAAATATTCATGTCTCAAACAGCAATAGAAAAACTGCCATATGTAGGAGAAGATCAAAAAATACATACATATTATTATGTAAGAGAAGATAATATTAGTTTATATGGCTTCTTAAGCAATGAAGAATTAAGAATGTTTGAATTATTATTATCAGTAAGTGGTATAGGTGCAAAATCAGCAATACAAATACTTTCAAACATTACTCCCTCAAGTTTTGCATTAGCAGTAATATCAAACGATGTTTCTGCAATTGTAAAAATACCAGGAATAGGTAAAAAAACAGCAGAAAGAATGATACTTGAATTAAAAGATAAATTAAAAACAGAACAAGCAATAAGTAAAGATAATAAAATAGAAAAAGCAATAATGGAAGATAATAAAGATGATGAAGCAATATCAGCTCTTCAAGTTTTAGGATATACAAGAAAAGAAATAGAAAAAGCATTAGAAAAAATAGAAATACAAAATTTAAGTGTAGAAGAAATAATAAGAAAAGCATTAGGAATATTAGGAAATAATTAGATGAATTATCACAAGTTCTAGCCCAACGCAGGAGTTTTCTATTTAGAATAAATTGAGGACCCCCGAAAAACATCGTAGGCGTAACCATCGTGGGCTCAATTTATAATAAATAGAAAAGCTCCGACGAGATTGGGCGGACTTTTTAAGGTAGTTTTAATGGCGGAGGAATAAAATATATGGATTTAAGCAAACCATTAGCACATAGAGTTAGACCAACTAAACTAGAAGAATTTGTTGGACAAGAAGAAGTATTAGGTAAAGAAAAAATATTATATAGAACAATAAAAGCAGACAAGCTAACTAGTGTAATATTATGGGGACCTACTGGTTGTGGAAAGACATCAATTGCAAAAGTAATTAGTAATACAACAAAATATAAATTCATACAATTAAATGCTGTAACAGCTGGAGTAGGAGATATAAAATCAGCAGTAGAAGAGTCAAAAAATATGCTATTAAATCCATCAGGGAAATGTATTTTATTTATAGATGAGATACATAGATTTAATAAATTACAACAAGATGCATTATTGCCATTTGTAGAAAATGGCACAATAATTTTAATAGGTGCAACAACAGAAAATCCATATTTTTCAGTAAATAAAGCTCTTATATCAAGGTCAATGGTAGTAAAATTAAAACCATTAACTTATGAAGATATATTTAAGATATTAAAAAATGCTTTAGAAAATCCGGGAGGATTAGGTACGTACAGAATTAAAATAGAAGATGACACTTTAAATGCAATTGCTAAACTATCAGGAGGAGATGTAAGAACTGCTTTAAACACACTAGAACTTGCTGTTCTTACAACACGGAATGGATGAAAATGGATTTATAAATATTACAAATGAAATTGCTTCAGAGTGTATGGGAAAGAAAAAAACAATATTTGATAAATCTGGAGATTCGCATTATGACAATATAAGTGCATTTATAAAATCTATGAGAGGCAGTGACCCAGATGCTACAATATTTTATTTAGCAAGAGCTTTAGATGGTGGAGAAGATCCTGTGTTTTTAGCAAGGCGAATAGTAATTGCTGCAGCAGAAGATGTAGGGTTAGCAAATCCAAATGCATTAGTAGTAGCAAACTCAGCATTGCAAGCCTCAGCGGCAGTTGGAATGCCAGAAGCAAGAATAATATTATCAGAAGCAGCGCTATATGTGGCATTATCTAAAAAATCAAATTGTGCATATATGGCAATAAATAAGGCATTAGAAGATGTAAGCTCAAAAGATACAGGAGAAATTCCAATGCATATAAGAAATGCACCAGCAAGTGGAATGAGTGATTTTGGATATGGAGTTGGATATAAGTACCCACATAATTATCCAGGTCATGTGGTAGAACAACAATATCTACCAGATAAAATGTTAGGTACTAAGTACTTTGTAAAAGATGAAACAGTGGGCGACATCTAAGAGATAATTACAAAAATTTAGAGATATAAAAAAATAGCAAAATATATTGTATTTGCTATTTTTTTTTGATATAATAACCCTGAAAAAAAGGAGGTAAAGAATGGTAACTTTAGAAGATGTAAAAAATAATCCAGAAGTACAAGAATTAGTTATTGGTGCACAAAAGCAGTTAGATGCTTTGGGGTATACAGAACATTCACAAAGACACGTTAGCATAGTATCAAATAGAGCTGGAAGAATTTTAGAGACACTAGGTTATGATAAACATAGAATAGAACTTGCAAAGATTGCAGGATATTTACATGATATTGGTAATGGTGTAAATAGAGTAGACCATGCTCATTCAGGAGCAATACTTGCATATAACATTTTAAAAGATATGGGAATGGATGTAAAAGATAGAACAGAAATAATGTCTGCAATAGGAAATCATGATGAAGCCACAGGAACAGCAGTTAGCGACATTTCTGCAGCATTAATATTGGCAGATAAATCTGATGTTCATAGAGATAGAGTTGTAAATAGAAATATGGCAACATTTGATATTCATGATAGAGTAAACTTTGCAGTAACAGAAGCTAACTTAGAAATAGATAATGAAGATAAAAAAGTAATTTTAGATTTAACAATAGATACAAAAATATGTCCAGTATTAGACTATTTTGAAATATTTATGGATAGGACAATGATGAGCAAATATGCAGCAAAATATTTACAAATATGGTTTGAACTTATTATAAATGATACAAAATTACTATAGGATTTGTGTATAAAGTAATATATTTTGACAAAAGGAAAGGATTGAATAAAATTGAAAAAGTATAAAAAGACATTAACAGTTATTATAATTTTAATTGTGGCATTAATAATGTTTGCATCATTTTTTTGCGTATATGTAAAAAATAAAGAAGGTGTAAAAACAAATATAATACCTAATTTTAAGTTAGGAATGCAATTTGGACAAAGAAGAGTTATAACAGCAACTGTAAGCGATGAGGTTAATGAAACAATATATGATTCTGAGGGAAATGTAGTTACTCCAGAAGAAGGTGTAGAATACACAGAGGAGAATGGATATACTACAGAACAAGTAAAAGTAAATGATGATAGTATTAGAACATTAGAAAACTATAAAAAGTCAAAAGAGATTATAGATGAAAGACTTGAAAATGGAAACATATCAGAATATTCTGTTGTATTAGACAAAGCAACTGGGGAGATAAAAATAGAAATACCAGAAGATTCTAATGCAGATGATATACAATCATTGATAGAAAATTCAGGAAGTTTTATGTTATTAGATGCAGAAACTTTTGAAGTAGTACTTGATAGTAATTCATTAAAAGAAGCAAATGTAATGTATAGCCAAGGAGACTTAGAAACAGCTGTATTTTTACAGTTAGAATTTAATGAAGAAGGAACAAAGAAATTACAAGAATTAAATAGCATTTATGTGGAAACACAAGAAGAACAAACGAACGAAAACGGAGAAACTGAAACTGTTACAACATCAAAAGAAGTATGGGTACTTTTAAATGATGCTTTTTTAGGACAAACAGTACTTCCAAATATTGTGTATGATAACAAAATTATGCTAACATTTGGAATTTCAAGTGATAATGCAGAATTAGAAACAGCTACTATTGAAGCTACAGAAGCAGCTACACTATTAAATTCTGGAACATCAACAATATTATATAACTATAGTAATGAAATACAGGAAACAGAGATATCTGAAGAAATAAGATTTATATGTATTATAGCTATAGGAATAGTATTCTTAATTGCATATATATGTCTTGTTATAAAATTTAAAGCTAAAGGATTTATAGCAACATATTTCCAAATAGGATTTTTAGCAACACTTTTATTGGTTATAAGATTTACTAATGTAACATTAACAATGGAGGGAATGGCAGGAATTGTAATCGCATTAGTGCTAGAATATATATTTACTTATATAGTACTAGAAAATATGAAAGAAAAAGTTGAAGGAATGTACAAAAAATCAAATTTAGAATTTTTCTTTAATACACTTCCAACATATATAGTATCAGTAGTATTTACATTTGGAGCAAAAGCTAATGTAAGTAGCTTTGGAATGTCTTTATTCTGGGGAATAATTATAATATATGTATATAACTTTATTTTTTCAAAATTTATATTTGAAAACTTAAGTAGGGAGGCAAAAAATGAAAACAATTAAAAAGATATTAATGATAATTGCAATAATAATTATAATAGTTGGAATGTTTGTACTTGGAAGAAATAATTTTAATTATGACAATGGTTATTCACAAGATTTACTACTAGAAACTGTAAGACAATATTCTTTATATGCAGGTATATCAACATTAGTTATTTTAATATATTTTGCAATAAAGTATATTAAAGTAGGTATAGTAAGAGTACTTACTACTTCTATACTTGGTATATTAGGAACAATATGTTTTGTAATAGCAATAATTGCGATATCAAGAATGCCAGTAAGTATAATGTTTTTTCCAATAGTATTAGTTTCATATGTTGCTAGTTTATTAATAATAGCAGCAAGTTTTGAACAAAACAAATAGATTCACAAATTAAAAGATCCTTAATATAATAATATTAGGGATTTTTTAGGAGATGAATTAAATTGTTTAGAAAAATAATAAATAAAATTTATAGATATAAAGAAGATATAACTGTAAAGGAAATGTTAGAAATTTTAAAAACAAATGAAAATGTAACACTTTTAGATGTTAGAAGCGTACAAGAATATAAAGAAGGACATTTAACAGGAAGTATAAATATACCAGTCTATGACATCGAAAAAAGTGTAATGAAACATATAAAAAATAAAGAGGATATAATAATTGTATATTGCAGTGCAGGAGTACGTAGCAAAAGAGCAATTCAAACATTAAGAAAACTAGGATATAAAAATTTATATAATATAGAAGGCGGAATAGATAATTTATGAAAGATGTATTAGAAAGAGCAAGAAAAAATATGATATTAAAAGAAAAGTATTTATCGCCATATGCGTGCAAATCCGAACAGGGAATATGGTTAAAAGAAGATATAGAAGACATTAGACCAATATTTTATAGAGATATTGATAGAATAATTCATTCATCTGGATACACTAGATTAATTGATAAAACACAAGTATATTCATTTATACAAAATGACCATATAACAAGAAGAGTACTACATGTTCAATTAGTTTCAAAAATTGCAAGAACAATAGGTAGAAGTTTAGCTTTAAATGAAGATTTGATAGAAGCAATTGCATTAGGACATGATATAGGTCATACGCCATTTGGACATAAGGGCGAGAGCTTGTTAAATGAAATATGTGAAAAAGAAAGCATAGGGTATTTTTGCCATAATGCACAAAGTGTTAGAATTTTACAAGATATAGAGGGCTTAAATATAAGTATGCAAACCCTAGATGGAATACTAGCACACAATGGAGAAATATTGAAAAATAAGTATGAGCATAATATAAATAAATCGGAAGAAGAATTTAAGCAAGATTTACACAAAGTATTCTATGAAAAGGATTATAGTAGAAAAATAATACCAATAACTTTAGAAGGTAGTGTAGTAAGACTAGCAGATGTAATAGCATATATAGGAAGAGATATAGAAGATGCAATAGAATTAGAAGTTATAGAAAGAAATAATATACCAGAATATCCAAGAAAAATATTAGGAGATACGAATTCAAAAATAGTAGATACGCTTATTAAAGATGTAATAATAAACAGTATAGATAAGCCATATTTAGAATTTTCAAGAGAAGTATTTGAGGCATTAATAGAATTAAAAAATTGGAATTATGAAAAAATATATAATTCAGATAAAGCAAATGCAAACTATGATGAAGTAGAAAAACTAGTAAAAAGATTATACTATTTTTATTTAGAAAAACTAGATAAAATAAATACATTTGAAGAAATAAAAAAAGAGGATATAACAGCATCTGAAAAAGTATTATATAGTTTCGTAAATAAAATGGAAGAAAAACCAAATCAAGATATAAAAAGAATAATGATAGATTATATAGCAGGTCAAACAGATAAATTTTTCTTAAATGAATGTGAGTTATATTTGGAATAAAATAAAAACAGGACATGGGGACGGCAGACTGTCTGAAAATTAACCAGAAATTTTGTAGGGGCGTGCATTGCACGTCCGAACTTCGAAGCAATTACTGAAAAGAAAATAATTCAAGCAATTTATTATATTTGTTTGAATTATTTTCTTGTCTTAAGGC